>NZ_DAIQAX010000005.1:26281-69403 GCF_036781485.1 Thermocrinis sp. | reverse complement strand
GGAAAAAGGTTGAAGAATACATAAACGGTGGTTAAAATACAAAGAGGGAGGTAAGAGGTTTGGAGTGGCACACCTGCGGTGCTAAAGGACGTAGCTGTCCCCAACGTGCTAATAGTTTATGGATCAAAGGAAGACCCAGAGGTAGTAGCCCAGGCGGGGAAGCTTGCCTTCTACTGAAGTCCCTTGGGACTCTCTGCCTGTGGTAAAAACATGGCTCTGGCTGGACCTATGGTAGCCCAGTGGTCCGATGAGCTGAAAGCTGTGGTTAGAAAGAGAAATGCCATACTATACGCAGAACTACCAAAGGCTTTGGAGGAAAGGAACAAAGATAAGGCGGTGGAGCTCTGGAAGGAGGCTATGCTTACGTGCTATCAATGCCACCAAGGTATAGGTATTCCCCAAGTGAGAAAGTTTAAACCCGTAGAGGAAATACACGCAAAACATCAAAGGATAGCAGAAGCTTTTGGTTTGGTAAAGGTGGTTGGGAATGAAAAATCTTGCATAGCCTGTCATGCTGGTCAAACTCAGGTGAGAGGCTATAAGTGAAAAGAGTAATAGTTCTCTCCCTTTTTTTTCCCTTTCTTTTGATTTTTCTTTGCGTTAGGCTTGCCTTTACAGAGTTATTTGTGGAGCTAAACTACAGATTTGGGGACCTTCCACCCGATAGGTGGGGTATGGGATATGAGGAAAGGCTCAGTATAGCCAAGCTGGGGCTCAGGTCTGTGCTCTCCGACGAAGGAATGGAGGAGTTCATCAGCTCTGGGCTCTTTAGAGAAAAGGAAATAAGGCACATGCAAGATGTAAAAAGTCTGCTCTCTGTAATCTTTAAGATCCTTTACCTGGGTGGTCCCCTTTGGCTTTTTTTATTTTTTAGCCTAAGGGACAAAAAGAAAATGGGGCTTGTCCTCTTTTTTGGTGCGCTTCTTACGGAGATTTTGGTAATTTTCGTCCTGGTGTTTTCTCTTTTAAACTACGACTTGCTCTTTGAGGTTTTCCACAACTTCTTTTTTGACCCATATTCGTGGAGGTTTTTTGACCAGGACATGCTACTCAGGGTTTATCCTATGAAATTTTGGTATAACGCTACCCTTTGGGTGGGTGTCTTTTCCCTTCTTTTAAATTCTCTTTTCCAAGCCCTCGGGCTCATTCTTTGGAAGAAAACTTCTTGAGCTTTTCTTCCAAAGGTTCTGGCTTTCCAAAGTAATAACCCTGTGCGTAGTCTATGCCCAACTCCTTAACTACCTCCAAGATCCTATCATCCTCCACAAATTCCGCGATGGTTTTGATCCCCATTTCCTTTGCCACATTTACAATGCCTTTGATGAAGATTCTGTCTGTGTGTGAGTGGGTAAGATGTTTTATGAACTCACCTTCAATTTTCAAAAAGTCCGTGGGTAGGTATTTCAGGTAATAAAAGGAGGAATAACCAGAGCCAAAGTCGTCTATGGCAAAACGAAAACCTTCGTTTTTCAGTTCCCTAACAAAGTTAGCAACTTGCATAATATCTTCAATGGCTTTTCTTTCTGTAATCTCAAAGACAATATTGCTGGTAGGAACAGAATACTTATCCGCAAGGGCCCTGACCTTTTCCGCAAACTCCACTGTGGTGTTTTCTGGCACCATGTTAATAAATATGCTATACTGGTTTTCAAAAAGTTTATAACTTTCAAAAACCTTTTCCATAAGCAAAAGGTCAAGCTTTGGCGTGGCACCAAGTCTTTCTGCCACATCCACAAATTCTCCCGCATTCAAAATCCTACCGTTAAACTTTATCCTCGTGAGCACTTCAAAACCAAAGAGAGACATACTTTTGAGGTCTATGATCTCTTGATAGTAGGGCAAGACAGAGGACTTTTCTATACTTTCCACAAGGGACCTTTCAAGCTCCTTTACCACAGAGAACTTGTGAGGAACATCCTCTGAACTCAGAATTATGCTCTTTCCTCTCCTTTTTGCTTCCTTCATTAAGTATTCCGCATAGGTTATAAGCTCCTCTGCGCTGGTTCCGTCTTGGGGATAAGATACTACAACCGCACTTACGCTTAAAGAAATGTTTTTGTCTTCTATCTTCATGGGCTCGGAGGAGAGTTTGCCTGTAAGTCTTTGTGCCACAGTGCGGGCAGTTTCCCTTGAAAGGTATGGCAAAAGCACTGCAAACTCATCTCCCCCAAACCTTGCGGGTATATCCATCTCCCTGACGCTCCTTTTCAATCTTTCGCTTAGCTCCTTTAGGACCATGTCTGCAGTTTGGTGTCCATAAACGTCGTTTATAAGCTTGAAGTTGTCAATGTCTATGAGCGCAACGGAAAACACCGATCCAGTCCTCGAGCTTATTTGGATGTTATCTTTAAGATACATTTCAAAAGTTCTTCTGTTATACAGCATAGTAAGCGGGTCATACTCGGAGAGAAACTTAATGCTAAGTTGGGCACTTTGCAGATCCTCTATAACCTTCATCAATCTTACTATGTGGAACAGTTGATTGGAAATAGTTTTGAAGAAAGCAAGATCTCCCTTATCACAGGGTTCCTTTAACCTAACGCCCGCAACTCCAACTTGATACTGACTATGCTCAAACTTGGCAAAGCAGAGGCTATTTTTTGTATCAAAAATGTTTGGGTTAGCTTGAACCTCAGCAAGGAGCAATTCGAGGTCTTCCTCCCTAAAGTTCTTTAAAAACATAGAGGAAATGACGAGTTTTTCTATTTTTTCTGCGTTTTTATCAAGCATGTAAAATAGGCTACCGTCCATATGGAGGACTTGGTCCAACCTATCCAGCACTTGCTTTGAAAAGGTCTCTATGTTGTTGTATGCTTGAACTACGTATTCGGAAGTTTCAAGCATAGCTTGTAGTATCTCAATTTCCCTTAATTTCTCTTTGAGCAGCTCCTCATAGTTTTTGTGCTGGAGGAAATAGTAAAAGAGATGGCTTTCTATGTTCGTTACGTGGGCAATTATTAGGGGGTTGTCTGTGTCTGCATGGACCCTGCCGAGCAGCAGATAACCCTCTTCAACACGAAAGCGCCGTCCATCCTTGGTAAAGTCCACTTTGTTTTCTAAGATACTATTCCAGTCCTCAGGTGGTCTTAGGTCCTCCTCCCTTTCCTTTAGCCCATAAAAGTATGCCTTTAGCTCCTTCGTTCTTAGGTCGTATATGCACAAGCTTGTTATATAACCCTCTTCAAAGGACTTGCCCAGCGCAACTTTTAGCACACCACCCTCCCATCTTGGCACAGCTTTTGCCAAAGAGATCAAAAAAAGCCTTGAGTGTCTTAATATATCTTTACCCACATCTGTAATTTCCATCTTGATAACACCATAAGCAAATAACACATAAGCCAAAGCCCTATAAAAGGAAACTGCTATCCAAATTATGTCCCTAAAGTGTATGTAAAGGATGGGAAGGGCGCTGCCGATGCCATAAAAGAGCATACCCAAGCCTAAGTATCTGCTTACCTTTTCTCCATAAACCTTTTTCTTTAACAGAAGGTAAAAAAGCCAAAAGTTCCAAAGGGAAAGACCAGTCCAAAACACATCGGAAAAAGTAGTTGATCCCACCCCTTCTACGTAGGTCTTTGGGAGCAAGGGGTAGTAAAGCACTATAAAAAAGGAAACCGCCAGGGAGGAAAGAAGCAAAGCAAAAAACTTAGGGTATGGGGCAGTGTCTTTTTTATGGAACATTCCAAGGGTTATGCCAAGCAGTGTGTATGCCACAAAGGTTATATGTAGCCACGAGACCTTATCCCTGTGATTTGGTGTTATAAAGTCAGGAAAGAACCCAAAGGAAAGTATGTGAAAAGCTTGCGGGATCAAAGAAGGAACCAGAAAGAGGGCGGTATAGTAAAATATCCTTTTAACAATGTGGGGACCAACAAAAAGTGGGGCAAGCACGGTGCCTGCAAACATAAAGAAAGCAGGAATGCGGGTTATGGCAATAAGATAAGAAAAGGTCCCCTGGTCTAAGATAATTTTGTCGTGTACGAGAATTATAAAGAGAGCGGACAAAACCCCAAGGATCACAAGAAGCATCGTTCTAAGATCCATATTCTATACTCACCCCTACTGGCTTATCTTTTACTATTTTCATTATGAACCTTGCTACCTCCTCCGGTGGCTTTAGGGTAAGTGGATTCTCATTAGGATAGGCTTTGGCTCTCATTTGGGTCCTTGTGCCACCGGGATTGAAGGCATAAACCTTTATCCCCCTTGGCTTTAGTTCTTCTGCCAGCAAAAGAGAAAAACCCTCCACCCCAAACTTGGAAACCGCGTAGGCTCCCCAATAAGGTGCAGGCCTTTTTCCAGCCCCAGAGGAAAGGTTTATTATAACTCCTCCCGCTTTCATGTATGGGATGGCATACTTTGTTATGTAAAAAACGCCATTTAGGTTTATTCTTATCACTTCTTCCCAAATATCCTCTGGGTAGTGTTCTATGCTTGTTCTTTCTCCCAATATGCTTGCGTTGTTTATAAGCAAGTCAAAACTCTTAAGGTTTTCTTTGCAAAATTCTACAAAGGCTTTGGCAGAGTCTCTGTCTCCCACGTCGCACACCTTTGTATGTAGGTTTTTTGGATGTTTTAGCTCTTCCTTAATTCTTTTTAGACCTTCTTCGGACCTTGCGCAGGTGCATACGTCCCACCCTTCCTTTAGAAAAAGCTCAACTGTTGCCTTCCCTATACCCTTTGTTCCACCCGTTATTACCAAGTTGGGCATTATAATAAGTATATGGGAAACATAGAAGTTCTTGAAGGGCTTACCTTTGACGATATACTACTGATCCCTCAGTATTCCGAAGTGCTTCCTCATGAGGTAGATGTCTCTACCCAACTAACCAAAAGGATCAAGCTAAACATTCCTATAGTTTCCGCTGCGATGGACACGGTCACAGACCATAGGATGGCTATAGCCATCGCAAGGGAAGGAGGCATAGGCATAATCCACAGGAACATGGGAATAGAAGAGCAAGCTAAGGAGGTGGAGAGAGTTAAAAAATCTGAAAGTGGGATGATAACCAACCCGATAACGGTGAGACCAGACACAAACGTTAAGACCGCCTTGGAGATAATGGAAAGATACAAGATTTCGGGTGTGCCTGTGGTCTCGGATGGAAACAAACTGGTGGGAATACTAACCAATAGAGACCTTAGGTTTGTAAAGCCTACCGATTACCACAAACCGGTGTCCATGTTTATGACAAAAGAAAATTTAATAGTGGCCAAGGAGAGGGTAACCTTGGAGGAGGCTACGGAAATACTTCACAGGCACAAAATAGAAAAACTACCCATAGTGGATAAAGAGGGAAATCTTGTGGGCCTTATAACCATAAAGGACATTATCAAAAGGCAAAAATATCCCAATGCGTGCAAGGATGAGATGGGTAGGTTAAGGGTGGGAGCGGCGGTAGGAACGGGACCGGATACGAAGGAAAGGGTCTCGGCGCTTGTTTCCGCCGGTGTGGATGTGATCGTGGTAGATACAGCTCACGGACATTCAAAGAGAGTTTTGGACACGGTCCAAGATATAAAGTCTGTTTATCCTGAGGTAGATGTGATAGCTGGAAACGTGGCAACTGCAGAGGCAACAAAGGACCTGATAACAGCTGGGGCAGACGCGGTTAAGATAGGGGTAGGACCAGGTTCCATATGCACCACCCGTATAGTAGCCGGAGTGGGTGTGCCTCAGGTGAGCGCCATAATGTGGGCTTACAGTATAGCAAAGGAGTATGGAGTGCCTATAATAGCGGATGGGGGCATAAGGTATTCGGGGGACATAGTCAAGGCTTTAGCGGTAGGGGCCAGTGCGGTTATGCTTGGAAGTTTGCTGGCTGGAACAGAAGAAGCGCCGGGAGAGGTGATCTACTATCAGGGAAGGGCTTACAAAGCATATAGAGGTATGGGTTCTTTGGGTGCTATGATGAGTAGGATGTCTGCGGATAGATATGGACAAGAGAAGATGGAAAAGTTTGTGCCGGAAGGCATAGAGGGAAGGGTGCCATACAGGGGAAAGCTTTCGGACGTGCTCTTTCAGCTGGTGGGAGGATTAAGGTCTGGCATGGGATATTTGGGTGCAAGAAACATAGAAGAGCTCAGAAAAAGATCAAAGATAGTTAGGATAACTTGGGCAGGATACAAAGAGTCCCACGTGCATGATGTGATAATAACCAAAGAGGCGCCAAACTATTGGATAGATTAAAGTGGTATTAATTCTTATTTTCCTTACTCTGCTATCTCTGTTGCCAAACCTCAGCAGCTATGTTTTCAGGAATGAAGAGGCACTGAGGGTTTACGTTGCCTACCAAATGGTGAAAACCGGCAATTATTTTCAGCTTTACGTCCTCGGAGAACCTTATTACAACAAGCCCCCTCTTTTTAACTGGCTTATAGCTCTATACTCTAACTTCATACCTTGGAGTGAGTTAACTGCAAGGGCTGTTAGTTTAACCTCTCTCGTGCTTTGCGCAATAGTTATTTTTTTATTTTCTAGACGCACGTTTGGAGATTACTCTATGTCTGTTCTATCTTCTTTAGTTTTTCTAACCTTTGGCAACGTGCTGTTTTTTTATGGATATTTAGCAGAAATAGACACAACTTACACTCTGTTTGTTTTTATAACCATATCCTCCCTCTACATATGGTCTTTTGGGGCGGGTTTTGTTTGGGGAATTTTGGGTGCGTTCTTCGCTGGCCTTTCTACTTTGCTGAAAGGTTTTCCTTCTTATGCTTTCTATTTTCTTACCTTACTTGCTCTAAGTCTCTATCACAGAAGGCTTGGCACGCTTTTAAGCAAAAAGGTCCTTTTTATGCACCTTATCACTTTAGTAGTCCCTCTTTTGTGGCTTATAAACACAGAACATCCAATTACCTATTTAAAAACGTTGTTTTACGAGTCTTTCAGCAGAGTAAGTCATCAGGAATTTTCAAGAATTGTCCACTTTTTTACTTATCCTCTTGAAAACTTCAAAGACCTAATGCCTCACAGTGTATTGTTTTTGATTTCTGTCTACATTCTTTTCAAAGAAAAGAGATTGCATGTGCCAAGCCCAATAAAGGCTCTTTTACTTATCTTTTTGTTTAACTATCTTCCATACCTTTATGCTAAATCTGCTGGAAGATACATAATGCCTCTATATCCTGTGCTTGCAATCATCTTTTCTCTTTACATAAACAGAGCCCTAAGCATCGGATGGTTCAAAAAAGCCTTCTATACGATACTGATAATGACCATCGGACTCAGATTTGCCTATGGCCTTGTCTATATGTCATACAAAACCAACAGCGAGCACTCTAAGAAAGTTGTGGCGCAGAAAATCTTAAAAAGTATAGACCTAAGCTCCAATATAGAGTGTAACTGTAGACAAGAGCTGGCTGTATGTTTATATGTTAGTTTTGCAAAAGGAGAACCTCTGAAGAGGAAGCTTCCAGAGGCGGACTATTCAATAACTTGTACGGAAGAAGAAAAAGGAGAAGAAATAGCAAGCTTTGACGTAAAAAGGGCATACAAGATAAGGGTTTTAAAGCTAAATTAAAGTATAAGCATACCATCCCCGTAACTGTAGAACCTATACCTTTTTTCAACCGCGATTTTGTAGGCTTCCATTATAAAATCCTTGCCCCCGAAGGCACAAACTAAAAACAGAAGGGAAGACTTAGGAAGGTGAAAGTTTGTAATCAACCCGTCTATAACCTTGAATTGGTAACCTGGGTATATGTATAAGTCCGCCCAATCTTCGTAGGGTTCATAGGGTCTATTCTCTAAAGCTCTAACCACAGTAGTCCCAACTGCTATTACCCTTCTGCCCCTCTCTTTTGTTTGCTTTATCAGTTTTACCGTCTCAGTGGGAACCTTCACATACTCTGGATCAACTTTGTGTTGTGTTATGTCCCGTACCCTTACGGGCTTGAAAGTGCCGTAAGAAATGTGAAGTGTTATAAAGGCAATATTTATACCCTTTTCTTTTATCTTCTTTAGTAATTCTTCTGAAAAATGAAGGGATGCAGTGGGAGCAGCCACTGAACCTTCTTCTTTTGCAAAAACGGTTTGATAATATACCCTGTCTATTTCCTCTTCTTCCCTTTTAATGTATGGAGGTATAGGTATTTTTCCGTATCTGTCCAGAGCCTTCAACGGCTCTGAGGAGTGAAGATATACTTTAAATTTCCCACCCTCAACATGTTCAAGTATCTCAACTTCCAAATCTTCACCAATAAAAACTCTAAGTTTTTCTTTTATACCCTTCCCACCCACCAGGGCATACCACGTGTGTTTGTCTATGTAATCCGTTAGCAAAATTTCTACCACACCACCTGTGCTCTTTTTTCCGTAAAGCCTTGCGGGAAGGACCTTAGAGTTGTTAAAAACCAAAAGATCCCCTTCATTTAAATACAGCGGAAGATTCCAAAAAGTGTCGTGTATTATAGACCTACTTTCCCTGTTTAATACCATAAGTCGCGCATTATGTCTTGGAACAACTGGATATTTGGCTATGAGTTCTTCCGGAAGGGAATAGTCAAATTCACTTAAGTCCATGTATATATTCTAAGACTTTTATAAACTTGCACATACACACTTATTCTTAATATTTCTTACAAGGAGGGGTAGGCCATGAAAAAAGTAGTCTTGACTGTGGCATTATTTGGTATAGCTTTTGGTGCAGATCAGATAATCCTAAAAAAACCTCCTGCCTCCTTAGGAAAATACTATCCTCCACAGTCCAATAAGTTTGAGTTTGTTAGTGTAATGCACGAGATGAGCGGGTCTTTTTATGGTATTAGGTTAAACATAAATGAAGGCAAATGGGACAAAGCTCTGGAATGGGCAAACAGGCTAAAAGACGCCTACAGCAGAGCTCAAAACATGGTTCCAGAGTGGAAGCAGTACTATAAACCCGCTGTAGCGGACCAGCTGGTTAAGGCTGTGCAGGCTAAGAACACAGACGAGGTTTTGAAGCTTTCCAGGGAGCTTGGGCAAACCTGTCAGAAGTGCCATGCGGATAATCAAATAGCTGTAAAGCTCGTTTATCACTATCCTCCCTTTGCCAACTTAAAGATGGAGGACCCAGTGGAATTTGCCCAGCTAAGCCCGAAGGAATACATGAGAAAGACTTCAGACTCCATGAAGGCTCTGAGGATCTTTCTAATTCAGGGGGATGTGCCAAAGGCAAGGGAAGCTGGAGAGGCTTTTGTAGAAAGAGTCAGAGGCACTCAAGCGGTGTGCTCCAAGTGCCACACAGATAAAGCGTCCGAACAGCTTATATACAACAAAGCTCACGAGGATGCCTTGGCTTCTATAGAAAGACTGCTCAAGGAACCCCAGCCAAATAGGGACGCCATATTCAGGGCTATGTCCGTTGTGGGTCAAGCTTGCAACAGATGCCATAACACACACCTTGTGCCAGCCATGGTTCAGGAAGCTTTTAGAAAATGATCCTTGTCTTATTTATCATTTCCCTTTTTAGTTGTGCTAAGTTTGAAGAGATAGTAAGAGAAGAAGACCTTTTACAAAGACCAGAAGCTAAAAGATGCTCCGATTGTCACAGAGAAATCTTTGAAGAATGGAAAAACAGCAGGCATGCCAAAGCTTGGATAAGCGAACACTTTAGGCTTGAGTCTGAAAACTACACTAAGAATAAGTGTCTTTCCTGCCATGCCCCCCATCAGGTGGACCCAGACAAGGAGCCTATTCTTAGGGCAGAGTTTAAAGAGGATGGCGTTGGTTGCGTAGCTTGCCACTTCAAAGAAGAAACTAAGGCTATGCATGGGCCTTTGAAGGTTTGGTCCCCTCCCCATCCTTCAAAACAGGACCTAAGTTATACAAAGTCCAATTTCTGCGCAGGTTGTCATCAGGAAACTTTCAAACAATGGCAAGCTACCGGAACACAAAAAAGCTGTCAAGATTGCCACATGCCAAGTCTTGGAAAAAGGGACCTTATTCAAAGATTCCCGTTCCACCTATTCCACCTGTCCAAACCAAGACATTCTCACGAGTTTCCAGCTTTGAAGGCAAAGCCAGAAGATCTAAAGCTTGAGATCAAGGAAAACAGGCTTTACATAACCAACGTGGGAGTGCCTCATAACCTTCCCACCGCAGACCAGGGAGACCCAAAGCTTTATATAACCATTATTTTTGATACACCAGAGGGACAGCAGACTATAAGAAAGCTACTCTCCGCCCAAGCAAAGACAGCTTTGGAATACGGAAAACCTTACAAATTAGAATTGCCCCAAGATTTTAAAAACCTCAAAGTTTTGATCCACAGGAGACTATCCCATAGCCAAGAAAAGGAGCTTATACTTGATAAGAGTTTAAACTAATTACATCATTCAAGCCTGAAGGCCACTGGCAACCTTACTATTACGCTTGCTGGGGGTTTTGGGAACTCCCTGTAGCTTCTCTTTATGGCTTCCAGAGCTTCTCTGTCCAAAACTTCATAACCGCTACCTTTTAAAATTTTTAGATCCCTTATTTCTCCGCTTGGCTCCAAAACAAAGCTGATCAAAACCTTTCCCTCCCATCCCATCCTCCTGGCTATAGGCGGATAATTTGCGTATCTTTGGACTATACCTGATATAACGGAGAGCTTTTCCTTGAGAAAGCTTTCCTCCAAAGAGGCTTTTCTGCTTTCCTCCGCATGCTTTGAACCTTCTGAAGATTGGGTGCCCACAACTTGAGCTGTAGCTTTCTTTTCTTCAATCTCTACCCTCTGATTTGCGGAGGATGAAGGGGAAGTGTCCGCAGGTTTTCCCTCTGCGATACTTTGAACCTGAGAAGCCCTATCCTCTTCTGGTTCATCTCTTACAGGCGAAAGGGTTGGAGTTATTGGCTGTTTTTCTTGTGGGACTGTTTGAATTTGAGCAGTTTTTTCCTCTTGGTTGAGGGTTTTATCTTCATGGAAAGCTTTAAGAGGCTCTGCATGCCTTGACGGAGCTTGCTTTTGGTTTTTTTCAGCTACGATTTCTTTTTCCAGCTTTAAATTTTCAAAAGACAAATCTATTTCAACGATCCTTTTCTCCAAGAAGGGCATCCTTTGAGTCAGAAAAAGCAGGCCAAAGACCAAGAGGAAGTGGATCAGAAAGGATAGGCTATAGGCCTTAACGAGCTCCCTCACTACCTGACCTCCGTCTTTATGGATACCTTTTTAAAACTGAGCTTTTTCAAAAGGTCTAAGACATCTACTAAACTTTGGACTGTAGCCCTCCTATCTGCTAACACTTGCACCTGGTGATCTCTTTGATACTTCTCAAGCTCTCTCTCAAGCTCTGACAGAGAAACAATCCTGCCGTCAAAGAAGACCGACCCTTCCTGTGTTATGATTATGGAAAGTCCTTTCAGATTTTCTTGGGAGCTTACGCTTGCCTTTGGTAGTTGAACGGGTATGCTTCCCTGCACTACAAAGGTAGCGGTGATAAGCACGATTGTTAAAAGCACAAGCATTATATCCACCAAAGGAATAACGTTTATGGAGCTAAACTCTTTGTCTTCCATTCTTTGCCTCCCACAAAAGCAAAAGGATCTTTACTCTTCTAAGAAGTAGGTTGTAAAGGACGGAAGAAGGTATGGCTACCAATAGCCCAACCGCCGTAGCCTTGAGAGCTAAAGCAAGACCTACCATAACCTTCTTTGTATCCACAAAACCCTCCTCCCCTATGTTGTAAAAGGTTAGCATAATGCCAAGCACCGTACCCAAAAGTCCTATGTATGGTGCGTTGGAGGCCACAGAAGCTATAAAGGTAAGACCTTTGCTGAGCTCTACTTCCAACTCCTGTTTGCTTTTGTATTCTTCAAGCTTTACCTTTCTGTAAAAGCTCCACCTTTCTATGGCAACGGCTACCGCAAAGAAGCTAAGAGCAAGCAAAAGACCTATAACTCCGTAATCCACAAGTTCTCTAATGAAATCCACAATGGAATTTTAACACAGACTTAAAGTGAAAATTATGATAAAATAACCTAAATTTAACTGGAGGTGATAAGGTGGGTAAAAAAGGGTAGTGTTTTGGCCCTTTTGGTGCTATGTGGAGTAGCCCTTTCAAAAGGGACAGAGCCTGTATCTTTAGCATACCCGCTCTTCAAGAATAAATACATGCTTTTGTTCTACAAGTTTTTTACTACTTTCTTACTCTTCTACGCCATAGCTTACGGCAGTGGCTTTCCAACCCCTACATAGGGCTTATAGGTTCAAACATCTTGGCATACTGGTTTGTCCTTTACACATTCCCGGGATTTTTCAGACAACCCCTAAACACTGCTTTATTCTTTCTCTTCTTTACCATCCTCTCCTTTGTCTTCTTCTTCCTCTTCAACGGCATGGCTTACTGTAAATACATCTGTCCCATAGGTTCTGTTAATACCGCCTTTTCCAGAACTTCTCCGATGTGGCTTTCTACATATCAAGGGGAATGCAAAACCTGTAAAAGACCGGACTGCGCCTCGGCATGTCCTTACAAGCTAAACCCTTCAAAGTTTGATGAAAGAAATTCCATGTTTGGATGCACCATGTGCATGGAGTGTGCCCATGCTTGCGATGCGGTAAAGCTTGAGTTCAAAAGGTGGGGATACTCATTGTACGAAAAGATAAAAGAGCCAAAGATGATAGAGGTTATGGTCTATTTGTTCTTGACAGCGGTTATAACCATCACCATGAGGTTCCACCACGGGTTATCCAGAAGCGGTTTGGGTGAATACATGCCCTGGGTGGTCGGTGGAAAATACATACAGCAAGCCTTTAACCTTCCAAAGTGGGTGGATACCTCTGGACTTTTGGCAATGCTGTTGAGCTTGATTTTGGTCTTTGGCATCGTCTATCTGACCTTTGGGAAGATTGCCAAAGTGCTACAGACCAATTTATCCAACGTCTTGCTTTCACTTGGTTATGCCTTTGCCCCACTCATGATAGTTGGGGGGCTGTCCCACGTGCTGGAGCTTTTCTTCATAGAGTATTACCACCATATAGTAAATGGCTTTTCTCAGGCTTTTGGTTTGGGGGTATCCGTCGGACCACTGGCTAAGAGAGGTGAGCCATGGCTTTTGATCTTTAGAGTTTTCCCCTTCATAGCGGGCCTTTGGAGCTTGCACATACTCTGGAATAGGGTAAAAATGCTCCACACTCCAAGAAAAGGCTATGTGTTTGCCTTGGCTTCCGCCCTTCCGGTATTCTATCTACTTTTGGCTCTCCATCACCATCATTGACATGGGGGGAGGGGCGCTCCCTCCTTTTTAAAACAAAATTCTATGATTTTAAGCATCACTTTTTGGCTTATAATATTTAATTCTTACTTAAAACTCCCTTAGGAGGTTTTTATGAAGGTAAAGGTTGCCCAAAAGGAAGACTTTCACTTCGTAGGTGTGGGAGAGTCTAACAGAGAAGTGCCCATAGATGCAGCCGGTTATGTGGGTGGTAAAGGCAGAGGCATAAGACCTCCTGAGCTTTTGTTTCACTCCATAGCGGGCTGCGTGGGGATCCACCTGTACGAAGCCCTGCACAAAGAGGGCAAACACACAGAGCATATAGAGATAGAAACGGATGCGGAGAGGATCACAGAAGGCTATCCAAAGGTATTTACCAAGATCTACCTTTTTGTCAAAGTCAAAGGAGATGTTTCTGAGGAAGACGTAAAAAAAGCTTTGGACAAAACCATTTATGACCCCGGCACCTGTTCGATCGCGTACATGATAAACAAAGTTGCACCCATAGAGTATAGGATAGAGCTTATAAGGTAGGAGGTTGGCATGTTCAAAAAGGTGCTAATAGCCAACAGGGGAGAGATAGCCTGCAGGATCATAAGAGCTTGCAAAGAGCTTGGTATTCAAACGGTTGCCATATACAACGAAATAGAATCTACCGCAAGGCACGTGAAGATGGCAGACGAGGCTTACATGATAGGCGTCAATCCTCTGGATACTTATCTGAATGCAGAGAGGATAGTGGATTTGGCTTTGGAAGTTGGAGCGGAAGCTATCCATCCGGGCTATGGCTTTTTGGCAGAAAACGAGCACTTTGCAAAGCTCTGTGAAGAGAAAGGAATAACCTTCATAGGACCCCACTGGAAGGTTATAGAGCTTATGGGAGACAAGGCAAGGTCTAAGGAGGTAGCAAAAAGAACAGGCCTTCCTACCGTGCCAGGAAGCGACGGCATACTCAAGGACGAGCAGGAGGCAAAGCAGATAGCAAAGGAGATAGGCTACCCTGTTCTTCTAAAGGCTTCCGCAGGAGGTGGAGGAAGGGGTATAAGGATATGCAGGAATGAGGAAGAACTTTTGAAAAACTACGAGCTTGCTTACAATGAAGCCCAAAAAGCCTTTGGAAGGGGAGATCTACTTCTTGAAAAGTACATAGAAAACCCAAGACACATAGAGTTTCAAGTTTTGGGAGACAAATACGGAAATGTTATACATCTCGGAGAAAGGGACTGTTCCATCCAAAGAAGAAACCAAAAACTCGTGGAGATTGCACCATCCTTGCTGTTAACACCGGAGCAAAGGGAATATTACGGTTCTTTGGTGGTAAAGGCTGCAAAGGAGATCGGATATTACAGTGCGGGCACTATGGAGTTTGTGGGAGACGAAAAGGGCAATCTATACTTCATTGAGATGAACACACGGATCCAGGTGGAGCATCCTGTCACGGAGATGATTACAGGAGTGGATATAGTCAAATGGCAGATCCGTATTGCAGCAGGAGAACCTTTAAGATACAAACAGGAGGATATAAAATTCAACGGCTACTCCATAGAGTGTAGGATCAACGCAGAGGACCCAAAAAAGGGATTTGCTCCAAGCATCGGAGTTATAGAAAGATACTACGCACCTGGAGGTTTTGGCATAAGGGTGGAGCATGCAGCATCCAGAGGTTTTGAGGTAACACCTTACTACGATTCAATGATTGCCAAGCTCATAGTTTGGGCACCCCAGTGGGAAGTTGCAGTAGACAGAATGAGGGCAGCCCTTGAAACTTACGAAATCACCGGCGTAAAAACAACAATTCCACTTTTAATAAACATCATGAAAGATCCAGACTTTAGAGCTGGGCGCTTTACTACCAAATATTTAGATGAACGTCCTCACCTCTTTGATTACCCTGAGCACAGGGACAAAGAGGATTTTGTTGCTATAATAGCCTCTGCCATAGCAAACTATCACGGATTATAGGAGGTTTAACATGCAAGCAGTGGAGATTTTAGAGCAAATACAAGAAGAGCTTAAAAAGCTTGAAAAGAAAGGCTTTCGCAAGAAGATACTTATAACAGACCTTACGCCAAGGGATGGTCAGCAGTGCAAGCTTGCCACCAGAGTAAGAACGGATGACCTTTTGCCTTTGTGCGAAAAGATGGACAAGGTGGGCTTTTACGCAGTGGAAGTTTGGGGAGGTGCCACCTACGACGTGTGCTTGAGGTATTTAAAGGAAGACCCATGGGAGAGGTTAAGAAGAATAAAGGAGGTTATGCCCAATACCAAACTGCAAATGCTCTTCAGAGGTCAAAACATAGTAGGCTACAGACCAAAGTCTGATAAGCTTGTTTATAAATTCGTAGAAAGGGCCATAGCCAATGGTATAACCGTCTTTAGGGTCTTTGACGCCCTAAACGACAACAGAAACATAGAAACTGCAGTAAAAGCTATAAAAGAGCTTGGAGGAGAAGCTCACGCTGAGATCTCTTACACCAGAAGCCCCATCCATACCTATCAAAAGTGGATAGAATATGCCCTTGAGATAGCTGAGATGGGAGCAGACTGGCTCTCCTTCAAAGATGCCACCGGTATTATCATGCCCTTAGAAACTTACGCCATCATAAAGGGTATAAAAGAAGCCACGCAGGGGAAACTGCCGGTGCTTCTGCACAATCATGATATGAGCGGAACAGCCATCGTCAATCACATGATGGCAATACTTGCGGGCGTAGATATGGTGGATACTGTCCTATCCCCTTTAGCCTTTGGCTCTTCTCACCCGGCCACCGAGTCGGTAGTTGCCATGCTTGAAGGCACCCCCTTTGACACCGGCTTGGACCTAAAGCTCATAGACGAGTGCGCAGAGATCACCAAGCAGATAAGAAAGAAGTATAAGAAATACGAAACAGAGTATGCGGGCGTGAATGCCAAAGTGCTCATTCACAAGATCCCCGGTGGTATGATCTCCAACATGGTTGCACAGCTTATAGAAGCCAATGCCTTAGACAAGATAGAAGAAGCCCTAAAGGAAGTTCCAAACGTAGAAAGGGACCTTGGCTATCCACCCTTGCTTACTCCATCCTCCCAGATAGTTGGTGTTCAAGCTGTGCTTAACGTAATAAGCGGAGAGAGATACAAGGTGATCACCAAGGAGGTAAGGGATTACGTGGAGGGCAAATACGGAAGGCCACCGGGACCCATCTCCAAGGAACTGGCGGAGAAGATCCTTGGTCCTGGCAAAGAACCAGACTTTTCCACAAGGGCGGCAGACCTGGCAGACCCAGAGGACTGGGACAAGGCCTACGAAGAAACAAAGGCTTTGCTTGGAAGGGAGCCAACGGATGAAGAAGTTCTCCTTTATGCGCTCTTCCCTATGCAGGCTAAAGACTTCTTTGTAGCAAGGGAAAAGGGAGAGCTTTATCCAGAACCCATAGAGGAACTGGCGGAAACTGCAGAGGTCAAACCTGGCACAGTGCCCGGTGCTGCGCCAGTGGAGTTTGACATTATCTATCACGGAGAGAAATTCAAGGTAAAGATAGAAGGGGTAAGTGCCCATCAGGAGCCTGGAAAGCCAAGGAAGTATTACGTCAGGGTAGATGGAAGGCTTGAAGAGGTTCAGCTCACTCCGCTGGTAGAAGCTATTCCGGCAGGGGGTGTGTCTCAGGCAGTGGTTCAGGCAGAAGAGAAAGGTATTCCCAAAGCAACTCAGCCAGGAGATGCAACCGCACCCATGCCCGGAAGGGTAGTAAGAATCCTTGTGGAAGAGGGTCAGCCAGTGCAAGAGGGACAAACGGTAGCCATCGTGGAAGCTATGAAGATGGAAAACGAAATCCACGCTCCAATAACAGGAGTGGTAAAGAAAATCTTTGCAAAGCCCGGGGATAACATCACACCCGACGATGCCATTCTAAGAATAGAAGCGGTTAAAGGCGACTCTGACACTTACGGCTGAAAAGTTAGGGGGCGAAAGCCCCTTCCTATTTTTATGACCTCTATAACTATGAACCCCAATTTAATGGAAGCTATACAAGCATGGAAAAGTTAGGATACAACGGCTATCGTATGGCATTTCTCGGTAAATCTTACATTACACCCTAAAAATAAAAAGAAGGCATTATAATTAATATCTATGCTTAAAGAAGGAGACAAAGCTCCAGATTTTTGTTTGAAAGGTATAGACGAAGAAGGTAATGAAAAAGAGTTTTGCCTTAAAGACCTTTTAGACCAACCCATTATCCTTTACTTTTACCCAAAGGACAATACATCCGGATGCACCCAAGAAGCCTGCGACTTTAGGGACAACATAAACCAACTCATAAACAAAGGCTACAGGGTGGTTGGCGTAAGCCCAGATTCCATCTCTTCCCACAAAAAATTTAAGGAAAAGTACAATCTTCCTTTTCCTCTGCTGAGCGACCCAGACTGTAAGATCGCAGAGCTTTATGGCGCTTATGGTGTAAAGAAAATTTATGGAAAAGAAACAAAGGGTATAATCAGAAGCACCTTCGTCATAAATCCGGATGGAACTATCAAAAAGGCTTACTACAACGTAAAGGCAAAGGGACACGTAGAAAAGCTAATGCAAGAGCTTTAAACCTATGAAATATCCAACTCCCAAGCTTGTGGTAAGTGCATGCTTGGCAGGAGAGTTTGTAAGATACGACGGCGGGACTGTAAAAGATCCTTTTGTGGAAAAACTTCTAAGATACTGTCAGGTTATACCAGTTTGTCCTGAAGTGTCCATAGGATTGGGTGTGCCAAGAAACAAAGTTATCCTTTACTGGAAGGAAAAGGAACTAAGACTTGTTCAACCTTCTTCTGGAAAAGACCTAACAGAAGATATGCTCAGCTTTGTAGAAAGTTTTTTAAGCGGATTGGAAGAGGTGGATGGTTTTTTGCTAAAGGGCAAATCTCCCTCTTGTGGAGTGTCAAACAGCACCCTTTCTTACAAAGACCCAGAGGGAAGAACTTTCTCCCATCGCACAAAGGGACTGTTTGCAAAAAAAGTTATAGAGAGGTTTGAGGATTTGCCCGTAGAGGACGAAAAAAGGCTAAAGGACGAAAAGATAAAAAAACACTTTTTAGTTAGACTCTTTTCCATCGCAAGGCTGAGGGAGTTTATAAGCAGAGCAGAAAGTATAAGCCAGCTTATGGAGTTTCACAGAATAAACAAGTACCTTCTTATGCTTCACTCCCAGACAAAGCTAAAGGAGATGGGAAGACTTGTGGCATCCTCAAAGGGCTTTACTCAAACAATTAAAGAATACTCAAGGCTTTTTAGGCAGGCTTTAAAGAAAACTCCATCCAAAGGGCAATACATAAACACCTTCACCCACATATACGGCCATCTCTCCAGAAGGTTAAACCAAAAGGAAAAGGACCACTTTTTTACACTGCTGGAGGACTTCAGAAAAGGTCTGGTAAGTGAAAAGACTATCCTTGAACTTCTAAAAAACTGGAGTTTTAGGTTTGAAGAAGACTACCTTCAGACCCAAACGATCTTTGAACCCTGTCCAAAGGAGCTAAATTAAGACTATGGAGTTTATAAACATTTGCATAGCCCAGCTTAACTTTACAGTGGGAGACTTAGAAGGGAACGCAGAAAAAATCCTTGAGGTTTGGAGGTCTAAAGACGAAGAGGCCCATCTTGTAGTCTTTCCAGAGCTTTCCATAAGTGGCTATCCTCCTCAAGACCTTCTTTTTGATAGAGGATTTTTAAAAGAGTGCCAAAGGCAATTGGAAAGGATCGTGGAATTTTCTAAATCTCTAAACTCTACAGCGGTTTTGGGAATGCCTTACTACGATGGAGAGTTGTTTAACTCCTTGGTTCTCGTAGGAAGAGGAAAGGTCTTCGGGATATACCACAAAACCTTTTTACCAAACTACTCTGTTTTTGACGAAAAGAGGTATTTTAGAAGTGGCAGCAGGCCCCTTATGCTGTCCATAAACGGAGTTAAACTGGGTTTTTCTGTGTGCGAGGACGTATGGCATCCAGATGGATGGGAAAGATACTACGCTCTCTGCGGTGCGGAGGTTTTAATAAACATAAACGCCTCTCCATACTACGCAAACAAATACAGTTTTAAAGAAAACTTTCTAAAGGCAAGGGCTCAGGACAATTTAGCTTACGTAGTCTATGTAAATTTGGTCGGTGCTCAAGATGAGCTGGTTTTTGACGGAAGGAGTTTGATAATAGACCCAGAGGGAAAAGTAATATACAGAGCTAAAGCTTTTGAGGAAAGCGTAAAGACTGTCAGCTTGCCCCTTTCAAAGGTAAGAGCAAAAAGACTGATGGACCTTAGGCTGAGGGAGAGGCCGACTGAATGTCCTTCTGTTGAAAACATTTTAGACCAAAGAAGGTTGGAGTATTTTCAAGCTACTTTAGAACCAAGTCCGCAGGGAGAGGAAGAAATATACAACGCGCTACTTCTGGGTCTGAAGGATTACTTTTACAAAAACTCTTTTAAAAAAGCTGTCCTTGGGCTATCTGGTGGAATAGACTCTGCCCTTGTGGCTTGTCTTGCAGCAGATGCCCTCGGCAAGGAAAAGGTGGTGGGTGTGTTTATGCCTTCTCAATACACTTCAGAAGAGAGCAAAAGGTACGTGTTGGAGCTTTCAAAGAACTTAGGTATTGAACTTCTTACTTATCCGATAGATCCCATCTTTGAGTCCTACAAAGATAGCCTTGGAAGTAAAGAGCTAACGGTGGCCGAAGAAAACCTTCAGGCACGCATAAGGGCAAACATACTTTTTTACCTTTCCAACAAACACGGCTGGCTTGTGCTATCCACTTCCAACAAAAGCGAATCTGCTGTGGGATACACAACCATATACGGAGACATGGCAGGAGGCTTTGCTCCCATAAAGGACGTGTATAAGACCTTGGTTTATAAACTGGCAAAGTACAGAAACTCAATAAAGCCAGACATTCCAGAGGGACTATTTACCAGACCACCCACTGCAGAACTAAGGCCAAATCAAACAGATCAAGACACCTTGCCACCCTATGCGGTGCTTGACAGAATTTTGGAGCTTTACATAGAAGAGGGCTACACTTTTGAGGAAATCGTCAAAGAAGGCTTTGATAAAGAGCTTGTAAGAAAGGTTCTTGAAATGCTAAGAAAGGCAGAATACAAGAGAAAACAGGCGCCCATCGGGACTAAAATATCAAAAAGAGCCTTTGGATCAGATTGGCGCATGCCTTTGATAAACTTTTGGAGAGGATGAGAAGGTTTTTCCTAAGAAAAGAACAGATAAAGGATCTGGCAAAAAAAGTAGGAGAAACTTACAGATTAATATACCCTACGCTAAAAGATGGTGTAATAACTTATGTGGAGTGGAAGGGTGAGGAACTGGCTTTTCCTGAAAAGGTAAAGGAATATCAATCGCCAGGCTTTTATAGAATTTACTCGGGGGAGGAGGGCATCTTAAACGGATGGACCCACGGTATGAATTCACCTAAGGAGTTTTTACATCCTAAAAATCTCACCTTTCTCAGAATCTCAAAGGACCTTGAGCAGGAACTTCCAGAGCTTAAGGGCGGTTTTGCCTTCTTTGGTATAAGAAACTGCGACCTTACTGCGGTTAAGGTGTTGGACAGAGTTTTTAAGGATGATGTCTTTTACAACAAATTGAGGGAGGGCAATCTATTCATAGTGGCAAACTGTGTTAAACCTTCGGACACTTGCTTTTGCACGTCTGTAGGAGGCTCTCCCTTTAGTGCAGAAGGCTTTGACCTGGCTATAACCGAGTTAAAAGATGGCTTTTTAATTTCTGTGGGAAGTCCCAAAGGGCAGGAAATTCTGGATGGTTTAAGCCTTTTGGAGGCTACCCGGGAGCAATTGGAAGAAGAAAAAGCTCTAAAACAAAGAGCGGTTGAGTCTATGAAGAAGGCTTTCTCCTTTGAAAATCTCCCCGAAAGGCTTTTAAAAAGGGTGGATGATACATGCTGGGAAGCCATGGAGAAAAGGTGCCTTGCCTGTGGAAGTTGCACGATGGTCTGCCCTACGTGCTTTTGTTATGAGGTAAAGGATGAGTTCTTATCAGGGGGAGAGTTTGAAAGGATCAGAGAGTGGGATTCCTGTTTCAGGCTTGGCTTCTCCGAAACGCACCATATCCCAATAAGAAAAAGCATAGCCTCCAGATACAGACATTGGCTTCTTCACAAATTCTCCTACTGGTTTTATCAGTTTTCCACTTTGGGCTGTGTAGGTTGTGGAAGGTGTATCACTTGGTGTCCAGTTGGGATTGATGTAAGGGAAGAGGTAAGGAGGGTCTTGAATGCATAATTACTTTTCCCTTCTAAAAGCCAGAGTAGAGAGGGTTATTCAAGAAAACGAGAATACTAAAAGATTTCTTTTGAGCGTGGATGGGTTTCCAGACTTTAAGCCGGGGCAATTCAACATGCTTTATGCCTTTGGTTTGGGAGAGGCACCTATATCCATAAGTTCCATTAGAAAGGATCTTTTAGAGCATACTGTAAGGGCCGCAGGGGATGTAACTAATTGGCTCTTTAACTTAAAAGAAGGAGACTGTTTGGGTTTGAGAGGACCCTACGGTTCCCACTTTCCTGTAGAAGACTGTAAAGGAAAAGACATCGTCCTTTTAGGTGGAGGATTGGGGCTTGCGGACATAAAGCCCGTCGTTGAATACATAATAGCCCACAAGGAAAACTACGGAAGAGTTTATTTACTTATGGGCTTTAAGAATCCTAAGGGGATCTTATATAAAGAAGAACAAAAGGAATGGGCAAAGTATATAGATACGCTTTTGGTAGTCGGGGAAGCTTCTGAAGGTTGGACAGGAAGAGTGGGACTTATAACTGACCTTATACACGAGGTAGAGATCAAGCCAGAACACACGGTAGCTATGATGTGTGGTCCAGAGGGTATGATGATAGCTTGTTCGGACATCCTTTCAAGTCTTGGAGTTAAAAAAGAGAACATCTATCTTTCCTTAGAAAGGCACATGAAGTGTGCAGTGGGCACCTGTGGGCACTGTCAGTTAGGATGGGCTTTTGTTTGCAGGGATGGACCCATATTCCCTTACTCTGTGTTGGAGAGGCTATTAAAGACTAAGGAACTCTAACCAACTTCAAAAAGTGTGAAGCACAGGATATGCAAGGATCGTGATTTCTGATGATCTTTTCCGCTAAAGCCAAAACCTCTTGGTTGAAAACCTTCAGCCCCGCTTTTAAATCCTCTTCCATTGCAAACTGATTTTGAGAGGTAGGAGGCACTATCTTTGCAAGCTCTACTTTCCCTTCCCTGTTTATTCTATACCTATGAAAGAGTATACCTCTCGGTGCTTCTGTTATACCCACACCTTCTCCTTCTTTAAGCTCGTAATCAACATATGGCTCACCACCTTCGTATTTTTCCAGCAGTCTTTTAGCCTCTCTCAGGGCATACAACGTCTCAACTGCTCTTGCTATTATGCTTTTGAAAGGATTTTTTATAGGCAAAATGCCCTCCACCTTTTCTCTTATATCTTTTGGAAGGGTTCTGTAGTTATTATTTAGCCTTGCCACAGCACCCACTAAATAGTGCCTTCCATCTTTTAGCTTTGAATACATTGCGGTAGATGTAGGTTTTTGAAACTCCTCAAAGTATTCTTCGTAGTTCTCCTTTTCTATTTGCGAACCGTCCGAAAGGACGATCTTACCTTCCGTTATTGGATAATCCTCCCATCCTCCCAAAGAGACAAAAAGATAGTCCCTTTCAAAGTCCGGAAAGTCAAGGTGCAATGTGAAATCCAAAAACTCCTCCGCAAGGACAGTAGCTTCCTCTATAAGCTTTAAAACATCTTCCAACTTTTTCCAGCTTGGCAAACTGTAAAAGCCACCAACCCTTATGTTTATGGGGTGTATGTGCCTACCTCCGATCAGTTCTATTATTCTGTTTCCCGCTTCTTTTATCCTTAGGCCCATGTTTAAAAAGTCTTGTCTTTCCTTTGCCAGAGCAAGGGCGCTTGGTAGGTTAAAGTAGTCCGGAAGATGCAGTAAAAACATGTGGGCAGAATGGCTTGAAATCCATTCACCACAATACAAAGCCCTTCTTAGGTTTCTTATATGCTCTGGGACTTGAAGGTTCAGTATCTTTTCAAAGGCTTCAACTGCGCTCATTTGATAGGCAACGGGACAGAGGCCACAGATTCTTGGAACAATGTCCAACACTTGATCCATTCCTTTTCCTTTCAGTAACCACTCAAAAAACCTGGGTGCCTCGTAGATCTCAAGCCAAAGGTCTTCTATCCTTCCTTCTGTTTCTTTAACCACTATCTTTCCCAGTCCTTCTACCCTTGATATAGGATTTATCTCCTTCATTGGATGACCTCTCTTATGGGCTCTGCATAGGCGTTTTCGTTTTCAAAGATCTCCCTTGAATAGAGTCCCTGTCCCTTTAGCCAGCTCACAAAAGCCTTTACGTTTGCTCCTTCGCACGGACCAAAACAGCCATAACAACCTCTGCCTACGGAAGGGCACAATGCTCCACAACCTGCATTGGTTATAGGACCAAGGCACACCAAACCCTTTAGATCCGTAACACACGCATACCCAAGCCTTTTGCACTGCATGCAGAGAGGATAATTAGGCACCGCTGGGCGTCTATTGTGTTTGATGGCATTTATAAAATCCTGTAGAACCTGCGCATTTATAGGACAGCCGGGTATTTCGTAATCAACTTTGACTACTTCCTTTATAGGCAAACTCTTTTCGCTAACCTTAAGCCAATTGGGTTCAGGGTAAACTCTTAGCACATTCTCAAAATCTCCAAAATTTCTAAGAGCCTGAATGCCACCGGAAACCGCACAAGCTCCTATGGCTACAAGTAATTTTGATTTTTCCCTGATTTCATAAAGCTTTTCCCTCTCTTCCTCTGTTGACACAGATCCCTCCACAAAGGCTATATCTACATCTTCAAACACAGAATCACTTTTTCCCAACTGCCAATAGACTACTTCAAAAGGCATATCCACCTCAAAAAATACAGCCTGACAACCATCGCAAGAAGACAGTTTGAAAATCCCAACGCTTAGCTTTCTGTCACCCATTTTATAATATTAACTGAGCACATAGCTTTTTCTGAAACCGCTATAGCCAACTGAGTTTGGGATAAAGTGGTCTTTAGCTTTCTTTTTTGATGTAGCGCCCGCTGTAGATAAACCAAAGCAGAATACCCCCTACTGGGAAGAGATACACCAACAGAAGCCAGAATATCCTCGCGCAGTTATCTTCAAACTTGGCACCTGCAATACGAACTATTATCCAGACAAAAACCACAAGGTAAATCAGTATTAACCATCCAAAGATCGCTTCCATTTTATTACTCCCTCTTGCTGGATGTAGGATATTATACCATGCTTGCTCTTATTCTTTGTGCTTTCGGGCTTATTCAAAAACCCTCCCCATTCCACGCCTTGCTTGCTAAGTTAGGTTTCAGTCCCCTATAGGCACGTAAGAAACTAGAAAAGGATGTAATTCTTGAATGTGTTTCTAATGCTAAAGGAGATAAAATTGGAAAAATAAAAGTGAGAGGAGTTCCCTTATCTAAATTAATAGGGTGGAGCGATAGAGCTATTAGAGGAAAAGATTATTTTATAAAGTGATTTTATAGGGGGTCTCAAAGCCCCCCAGCCAACAAGATTACTGTATTTGTGGTTTTGGTGTTTTTGGCGATGATGGTGGTAGTACTGGAACTTTTAAAGCATCTTTTGGTATCTCTCCCGTTAAAGAATCTAAAAATGCAACAATTTTATCCACTTCTTCATCTGTTAAGTTAATCCCAAGTTGTGTTTCTCCCATAATTTTAACAGCTTCTTTTAAATCCCAAACTTTTCCATCGTGGAAGTATGGATATGTTCTTGTAATATTTCTTAAAGATGGAACTTTATAAACATATTTATCTGCTTCATTTTTCGTAACGTTATATCTTCCCAAATCGTTAGGATCTTGATATGGGTATGGTTTTACAATTCCAAATTTTTGGAACATATTTCCACCTACTGCAACACCATTATGACAAGATACACATCCTTTTTCTATAAAAAGTTTTAAACCTTCTTTCTCTTTGTATGTCAATGCTTTTGTGTTTCCTTTTAAAAATTCATCAAATCTTGATGGAGTAACCAATGTTCTTTCAAAAGCAGCAATAGCTTTAACTACGTTATCATAGTTTACAGGGTTTGGATCGTTGGGGAAAGCTTTTTTAAATTCTGCAACATAAGCATCAATAGTTTTCAATCTTTCTATCACCAATTCTGGATTTGGCATTGCCATCTCAACAGATGCTAAAATAGGTCCTTTTGCTTGTTCTTCCAAATCTTTTGCTCTACCATCCCAAAACTGTGCAATATGAAATCCTGCATTTAATACCGTTGGAGCATTTTTTCCACCAGTTTGAAATTTATGTCCAAGGGATGTTTCAACACCATCTACACCGTACATTGCCAAATTATGGCACGTATTACAACTAATCACACCGCTTAAAGATAATCTTGGATCGTAGTAAAGTTTTTTCCCAAGCTCTACTTTTTCTTTTGTTGTTGGATTACCTGATGGTGCCGGTATTTCTTTTGGTAAAGGTTGGAAATATTTTTTTGCTTGGTTAAGTAGATCTTTGTCGTTGATCTTTTGTCCTCCAACAGAGTAGGTAGTAAAACCAACAACTACAGCAGATACTAATCCAGCTAACGCCAATTTTTTCATCGCAGCACCTCCTTAATAGTAATTTTACCAAAAATAATTATAATATCTTCTATTTTTTTGTCAAGTTTTTGTATAGGTCACACTGAGAGTATGAATTGGCGTTTCAATCCCCTATAGGCACGTAAGAAACCCAACCCCTTTACATATTCAATTGCCAAGCTAAAAACATTGGGAGACAAAGCCCCCAACAAACGCCCCATTGAGGTCGACAATTTAAGGAATGTCAAATAACTAGATTAACTGAGTAAAATCATAATACAGATTTGCTTTTACAATACATTTAACTTAAATTTTTACCCAAGGAGGTGTCAGATGATTCAAACGCAAGCAGAGAAGGTTATATACAACAGAGCTGGCCAAAGGGTGGTTTCACCCGATTATCTACTCTTTGAAGCTCCAAGAACCAAGCATTTTATGACAGGTTCAGAGGCGGTCAAGGAAGCGGTTAAAAGGGCTTCAGTAGATGCGTCCGTATCCTATCCCATCACCCCCCAATCGGAGGCAGCACACCTTATAGGCGAGCTCTGGGTGGAAGGCTACGTTGGTGTTTACTTTAGAGGAGAGTCTGAGTTTGGTGTCATGTCTGAGTTGGCAGGATGTGCAATGGCTGGAGCAAGATGCATAACCACTACCTCTGGTCCCGGAACGCTCAGGGCTATGGAGAACTTCCCCATGTGGGCTGGGACAAGGATACCTGTCCAGCTGGTGCTTATGGCAAGAGGTATAAACTCGCCCCTTTCTATACAGCCTGATAACTTAGAAGTTTCGTTCCTCTTAGATACGGGATGTATGATATGGTATGCGGAAAATGCCCAAGACCTCTTCGACATGATCCTGGCTGGTTTTGTGGTGGCGGAACAACCGGAAGTTCATGTACCTGTAATAACCGTGGTGGATGGCTTTTTTGTGTCCCATACCAGAGAAGCCATAATGCTTCCTCCAGATGATATAGCCTTGCCACCATACAATCCATACAAGGCTCCAATGCCAGTGATAGACGCGGAAGTTCCACCGGGAAGATTTTTAAGAGATCCCTTTGTGATGAAATCAAACTACATTTCTTATGCAACCCATGCCAGCTGGCAGTGGGAAGTAAGGGCTGCTATAGAAAGGTCAAGACCCTATGCTAAGCATTACCTAAGGGGGCTGATTGAAGAATTTGGAGATCCAGAAGCGGAAATCGTCTTTGTTGCCTGTGGAACAGCTGCGGCACAGTCAAAGGAGGCGGTAAGACTTCTTGAAGACGAAGGAATAAAGGCAAAGGTGGTAAAGCTAAAGACCATAAGACCTTTTCCAATACAAGAGCTAATAGAGGCAACAAAGAACGCAAAAATTATCTTTGTTCCAGAGTTCAACGTTGTAGGTTGGCTGGAAAGGGAAGTAAGAAGATACTTATACAAACAATCTGAGGCAGACATCATAGGCACTCCAAGAGTTGCTGGTGGTATGACCATGCCCCCAGAGGTAATAGTAAAAGAAGTTTTAAAAACTCTAGGAAAGGAGGTTAAGTATGTCATATAAGATATACGATATCAACGAAGATTTAAAGGAGTTTATGCCAAAGGAAATTATAGACCTCGAAGAGAGGGCTACATGGGGCAATCCAAAAAGGGGTGTGATGGATCTTCCTTACGCAAAAGAGCTCATAGAGGAGCATTCCCTTTGCGCTGGATGCCCTGAGTCCATGGCTCTTAGATACATACTGGCATCTTTGCCCAACCCGGAGGACACTATTATAGTAAATTCCACCGGATGCACTTCTTTGGTTTTCCCTCACATAGCTTTGCATACTGTTCACTCTCTCTTTGGTAATCAAAATGCAGTAGCTTCTGGTATAAAGAGGGTGCTTGAGTGGAGGTTTCCAGACAAGGTCAAAGACGTGGTGGTCCTTGCAGGGGATGGGGCTACCATAGACATAGGCTTGGACTGCACCCTTCAATCCTTCTTCAGACAGGAAAAGATAACCACCATATGCTTTGACAACGAAGTATATGCAAACACCGGAGGTCAGGAAAGCGGTTCTACGGTAAAGGGACACGTCTTTAAGATGGCTCCAAAGGGCAAACAGTGGGACAAAGTCCCCATGTGGCAGTTGGCTATTGATTCGGGGTGCCATTATGTAGCAAAGCTAACGGTTTCTTCTCCAAAACGGGTAGAGCAGGTTATAAAGAAGGCAATCTACGTGGCAAGGGAAGTGGGACCAACCTACGTACATCTTTACACTCCTTGCATACTTGAGATAGGACTAAACTCTGACGATGGATTGGAAGAGATGAGGGCAAGGGATAAGGAGAGATTCTCCTTCTTTGAATACGCCACTCCTCAAGCAGAGGAGGTTATAAACCGCAAGAAAGAGGAGGGTTTGATATGACAAGAAGAAGGGTTAATATAAGAATGCCAGCGCTCGGCGGACAGGGTGCGGTTACCGCCGCCCACATAATAGCAACCGCAGCGGACTACGAAGGATACTATGCAGTTTCCAATCCATTCTTTGGTGCGGAGAAGAGGATGGCGCCTGCAGAAAGCTACGCTCGTATTGGCATAGAGCCCATATTTGACAGAGGAGAGGTGGTTTATCCGGATGTTATTATGGTCTTCCACCCTCAAGTTATCACCATGGGCAAATCCTACACAATGCCCTTTTACTCTGGAATAAAGAAGAATGGCCTGATAATAATAAACTCAGAAGAGGACCTGCTTACAGAAGAAGATAAGGAGTTTTTGGAAAGTTTAAACGTAAAAGTTTTTAACTTCAACGCCACCAAGTTCGCCATAGATATAGCTGGCACAGAGCTTTCCACAAACATGGCAATGATTGGAGCGCTCTTCGGCTCCATAGGCGGAGTGGGTTTAGAAGCTATAGAGGAAGGTATAAAATCTAGGTTCCTAAAGAAGTTTGTGGCCTCTGGAGGAACGGCATCCTTGGACTCTGCTTTGGAAAGAAAGTTCAAGAAAAAGCTGGAGCTAATCCAGAAAAACTTAGACACCGCAAGGGAAGCTTACGAGCTTGCAAAGAGGTGGGCTCAAGAACAAGGGCTTGAGCCTTTCTTACCACCGCCTCCAAAGAAGGTCACTGTCTAAAAATTTGGGCTCCTCTGGAGCCCATTTCCTTTAAAATATAAGCTAATGCCCATAGATGAGGCTTATAAAAACTTAGCAATAAGTAAGCTGGAAGAGTTTGGAGAATTAGCCCAACAGAAAATAAAAAATTCTGTTTCTGAGCTGGATCCAGAGGACTTAGAGTTTGGTCTGAGCCTTAGCTTGCAGGATCAAGAGCTTTTTAAGTTATGGCAGGATTGTATAGAAAACAACAACTACATGGAAGTTAGCTTTGTGGAGGTGATGGAGCATCACGACGGTGCGTATCTGAAGGCTACTTTCAAAAACTCAAAGGGTCCATATACCGCAGAGAGGTATGTTAGCGTAAGAAGCTCTGGGAGGGTGGAAATAGCCCATGCCTTTCTCTTAGAAACAAAAGGGATAGTTGTTAGAATGGAGAAAGAACCAGACGGTAGTTTTAAAGTGTTTGTAAGGTATAAATGAAAGCTTTTGTGTCGGTAGTGGAGAGGTCTGCCAGCAACTACATACATGCTATAATGAAAGACTTTAACTCCGTAGAATTCTGGGGAATAACGGATGAGAGCTTGGAAAGAATAGGTTTTAAAAGCGTGGGAAAGCTTGAAGACCTGTCGGTGGTTGGTCTTTGGGAAGCCATACCCAAGATCCCCACGGTAATCAAACTTCTCAGGCGCATAGAAAGCTTGGTAGAGAAGATGGACGCGGTGATCCTGTGTGATGCTCCCGCCTTTAACTTAATGTTGTTAAAAAGGATAAGGAAAAAGGCAAAAAAGGTAATCTACTTTATCTCTCCTCAGGTTTGGGCTTGGAAAGAGAAAAGGGCGGAAGTTATATCCAAGCTTGCGGACCATCTTATAGTCATTCTTCCCTTTGAGGTGGATTTTTACAAAAAATACAACAAGGAAGCCATTTTCGTTGGACATCCGCTGGTAGATTTGGCTAAACCTACCTTGCCAGAGGAAAAGGTTAAAAGCCTGCTGGACTGGGACCAATACATCGTCATACTTCCCGGAAGCCGATGGAGCGAGATAAAAAATCATGCGAAGTATCTCAAAGAAGCATACCAAGCAATATACAAAGAAACCAAGCTTCCAGCAGTTATTCCTACTTTTGAAAGCTTTAAAAGAAAACTTGAAGAAGTATTTGAAGACCTTCCCGTCAGGGTATTTACCGCCTTGGACATAGAACAGCCTAACTATAACCTGTCAGCTTACGCCAAGTTTGGGCTCGTGGCAAGTGGGACTGCGGAGCTGGAGCTTAGCCTTTTGGGTGTGCCTCACGTGGTATTTTACAGGGTAAATCCCATAACGTACTGCATAGCAAAAAGGCTCGTAAAGGTAAAAAACGTAGCCCTCACCAATCTGGTATTGGGGGAAAACGTCATTCCAGAGGTGGTGCAAAGACCTTGGCAAGACCTTGTGGAAGCCTCTTTGAAGATAGACTTTGAGGCACAGAAAAGAGCTTTTCCAAAGCTTAAAAAGGAGCTTGGCGGTGAGGGAAGTATAGAAAGACTGAGGGCTAAGTTTAGAGAGCTTCTCTTAGGTAGTTAAGCACGCTTGTAAAGGGTTCTACATTTTGCACTTCAAACTCAAGCCAACTGCCTTTTTTAGGATGAAAAAAACCGAGCTTGGAGCTCAGAAGCATATGACAGTCTTTTAGCATTTCAAGAAGCTTTTTAGGAAAAGCTTGAGCTTTAAAACCGTAAGTTTTGTCTCCAAGTATGGGATGTCCCAAACTGCTTGCATGAACTCTTATTTGATGGGTTCTCCCAGTGTGGATTTTTACCTCCAATAGCGTAGCATTGTGCTTTGGAAATCTCTCTTTGACGAAAAATTCGCTTTTGGCATACTTGCCCCCATCTTCCAATACGGTAAATCTCTTTCTGTCTATAGGATGCCTTCCCACGTTTGTTTCCACCAGTTTATAGTCCCAGCTTACCACACCTTGCACTATAGCCCTGTAAAGCTTTAACACCTTTCTTTCCTTGAACTGCTCAGACAAGCTTTTATGTACATCATCCCCTTTGGCTACCACCATAAGCCCCATGGTGTCTTTGTCCAGCCTATGGACTATACCCGGCCTTTCTACGCCACCAATGGAGGAAAGGTCCTTTACATGATACAAAAGAGCATTTACTAAGGTGCCAGATGTGTGACCAGGTGAAGGATGAACTACCATACCGCAAGGCTTTATAAGCACCAGTAAGCTTTCGTCTTCGTAAAGGATCTCTAAGGGTATGTCTTCTGGAGCAATCTCTAACCTTTCAGGTTCTGGCACAAGCAGGACAACTTTTTCGCCACCTTTTAGTTTTTTTGAAGGCTTGCTTACGGGCTCATCATCTACAAGAACGTATCCTTCCTCTATAAGCTTCTGTATGTAAGTCCTTGAGAATTCTGTATAAACCTTTGTTAAGAACTTATCCAGTCTATCTTGCTGTTGAACCTGAAATTCAAGTATTTCCTGTATTTTCCTCTTTTCCAACTTTTACTTTTATCTCTACCTCCCTTGGTGTCTCGTTAAGTTTTAGGCTTTTGACAAAACCAAGCAAAATGTTGTAGATTGCCCTTTGAGGAAAGTCCTTGAGCTTTACCTCCTTACCGTTAACAAATATCTGAACTTGCCACCTTTCTTCCATGAATTATTTCCGAAAGCCAGATGTACTTGTCCCTTTCTGGGCTTGTGGAAAGCATGACAATAGGCGCACCTAGGAACCTCTCTATGAATTGTATATAGTTCATTGCCTTTTCTGGTATGTCTTTGTAGTTTGTTATACCGTAGGTGCTTTCCTTCCAGCCTTCAAAGCACTCGTATACGGGCTGAGCTTTTTCTAAAAGAGAAAGACTGGCTGGAAAGTTTTTAAAAACCTTATCCTCCACTCTATAAGCGGTGCATACTTTTATCTCGCCAAAGCCATCCAGCACGTCTAACTTGGTGAGAACTATACCGTCCAGACCGTTTAAATCCACCGCGTGCTTTAGTGCTACCAAATCTAACCATCCGCACCTTCTGGGCCTTCCCGTAGTTGCCCCGTACTCTTTTCCTTTTTCCCTCAGAAGCTGTCCCACTTCATCCTTTAACTCCGTTGGAAAAGGACCTTCTCCTACCCTCGTGGCGTAAGCCTTTGAAACTCCAATGAATTTGGCGTTGGAGAAAAACTTTGGTGGAAGCCCTGTACCTGCCGAAAGTCCAAGGGCAGAAGAGTTGGAAGAGGTCACGTAAGGGTACGTGCCAATATCCACATCCAAAAGGGTCCCCTGAGCCCCTTCAAAGAGAATGCTTTTTTTCGTGTTCAAAAGATAGCTTGAGGTGTCTGTGATGCAGTGCTTTATCTCTTCAAAGCTCTCCAAAGCCCTATCCACCACCTCATCCACCTTCATCTGAAAATCTTCGCAATAAACCTTTTTGCACAGCTCTTCCACAAATTCTAAATTGTCCTTTATTATGCTGTAAAACCTATCTTTGTCCCAAAGGTCGCAGACCCTTGCACCTTTCCTTGCGTACTTTAGCATGTATGCGGGACCTATCCCTCTCAAAGTGGTGCCTATTTTGCCCCTTTTCTCCAAAAGAGCATCCAAGGTTTTATGATAAGGAAGAACCAAGTGGGCTCTGTCGCTTATCAAAAGTCTATCTCTTACGCTTATACCTTTACTCTCTATCTGCTTTATCTCTTCTACTAAAAGCTCTAAATCTACCACCATCCCCTGAGCTATAACTCCGACAGTGTGGGTGTGGAGTATGCCCGTAGGCAAAAGGTGAAGGATGAACTTTTGACCATTTACCATGACAGTATGGCCTGCGTTGCTACCGCCTTGATAGCGCACCACTACCTCGTATTCTGCAGATAAAAGGTCCACTATTTTACCCTTTCCTTCATCACCCCACTGAGCACCTAAGATTACCAAGTTCATGTGCCCGCCTCCACTAACTCTTCAACCTTTTCCCTTACTGCCTCCAGCAACTCTTTTATCCCCCACCCGTATTTACTGGAAACTACAACAGATCTGCCTTTCAAAAAGGCCGGTTCTGTCAGAAGTTTTATATCTTCCTCTTTCTCCACAACTTTGTCCGCTTTGTTAAACACGTATATGGTAGGTTTTTCATCTGCTTCAAGTTCTTTGAGTATTTCCTGAACTACCTTCACCTTATCCAGCCACTTAGGGTCTGATATATCTATCACATGAAGAAGGATGTCTGCCTCTTGAACTTCCTCCAAAGTAGCTTTGAAGGACTCTATCAGCTCGGGAGGAAGTTTTCTTATAAACCCTACGGTGTCTGTGATAAGAACCTTTATGTCTGGAAACAGAAACTTGGCTGAAGTCTTTGTGTCCAGCGTGGCAAAGAGCATGTCCTCTACAAAGGTCTCCCTGCCTGTAAGTGCCTGCATTAGACTGGATTTTCCTACGTTTGTGTATCCAACGAGCGCAACCTTAACCACCTTTATGTCTCCGTATTCTCTTTCTCTTTTCTTCCTCTGCTGTCTTCTCTGCCTTTTCACCTCTTCAAGCTCTCTCTTTATCTGCTCTATTCTCTTCTTTATGGCCCGCCTTTTTATCTCCAGCTCTTGCTCACCTGGACCCCTTGTCCCAACACCACCACCCAGACGGGAAAGCTCCTTACCCTTACCGTAGAGCCTTGGCAGTTGATGGGTAAGCTTAGCCAGCTCCACCTGAAGTTTGGCTGTCTTACTTCTTACCCTTCTTGAGAATATCTCAAGGACCAAATCTGCCCTGTCCAAAACCCTGACTCCTAAAAGGTCTTCCAAGTTGGAAACCTGGGAGGGACTCAAGAAAGCATCAAAGACTATGCAGTCCGCACCAGTGCCTTGAATCACCTCCTTTAGCTCTTGAGCCTTTCCAGCTCCTATGTAGTATCTTGGGTCTGGTGATTGTCTTTTTTGATAGACATAACCTAAGCTTTTACCACCTACTGCTCTGACCAGCTCCTTTATCTCTTCTAAGGATTCCCTAAACTCCCACTTTGTCTCTGAGGAGAGAAGGCTAACTAAGATTGCTTTCATTCATCCACCAAGCACTATGGTGCTTATGGCATGCTTGTATATAAGGTTTGGCTCTCCTTCCACTTCCAAAAGCACGGTGTATTTATCGTGGTTTATGATCTTTCCGGTTATTCTGTTTCCCCTTGTTAAAAATATGGTGACTGTGGCATTTTTCCTTTTAAGCTCTTCGATAAACTCATCCTGCACTTTTCCGTTTCTTTCCGTAGGATACATTTTTACCTCCTCAAATTATAAAATATAATACAACACTTAGCGGGTGTGGCGGAATTGGCAGACGCGCGGGACTCAGGATCCCGTGGGCATTGGCCCGTGAGGGTTCGACTCCCTCCACCCGCATTATAATTATTGGTCATGAAATTCTTAATAGTTGGTGATATTTTGGGCAAACCAGGAAGGAGAGCACTAAAGTATTACACCGTATCCCATCCGAATAGTTTTGATGTTCTGCTTGTGAACGTGGAAAACTCCGCAGGTGGCTTTGGCATAGACAGGAAGGTTTATGAGGAGCTAAAGTCTATGGGAGTGGATGTGATGACCTCGGGCAACCACATATGGGATAAAAAGGAGGTGTTGGAATTTATAAATTCGGACGATCTTCTAAGACCTGCCAACTATCCCCTTAGTGTGCCTGGCAAAGGCTATGGGCTTTACGAAAAGCGCGGGGTAAAGTTTGCGGTCATAAACCTGATGGGTAGGGTATTCCTGGACCCCCACTTGGAAAATCCTTTCCACACCTTTGACCGGATATACGAAGAGGTAAGCAGGCAAACCCCAATTATACTGGTAGACTTTCACGCAGAAGCAACCTCAGAAAAATATGCCTTTGGTATGTATGCAGACGGGAGAGCAAGCGTGGTTTTTGGCACACATACTCACGTTCCCACCGCAGACCAGATAATCCTAAGGAAAGGCACGGGCTTTGTCAGCGATGTGGGCATGTCTGGATGTTGGTATTCAGTCATAGGGATGAAGCCTGAGCAAATTATCAACAAGTTTCTAACAGGTATGCCCCAGAGGTACGAAGTGGAAGAGAAAGAGGACGTGGTTTTTAACGCCATTCTTGCGGATATTGACGAAAACTCTGGAAAGTGCCTGAGCATACAAAGAATTCAAAAATACATCTCAAGAGATGAATTAAAAGAACTATAATATTCTCATGCTTTGCATAGACCTTTCTGAGAAAAAGGCTCTAATTACGGGTTCTACAAGGGGTATAGGAAAAGCTATCGCCGAATTTTTGGCAAAAGCTGGGGCACAGGTTGTGATAACTGGCAGGGATGAGAAAAGAGCTCAAGAGGTTGCAAAGTCTATATCTTCCAATGCAATAGGAATAGGCATGGACCTTTCTGACCCCCAGTCCGTACGCACTGGCTACGAGGCAGTAGAAAGGGAGATTGGTCCGGTGGATATACTCGTAAACAACGCTGGAATCACAAAGGACAAGCTATTTTTGAGAATGACGCTGGAGGATTGGGAAGAAGTTCTAAGAGTAAATTTAACTGGGACCTATCTTATAACTTCTTTGGCTGTAAAGGGTATGTTAAAAAAGCGCTGGGGAAGGATAATAAACATATCTTCTGTTGTAGGTTTTACTGGAAACGTGGGACAGGCCAACTACTCAGCTACCAAATCTGCTTTGATAGGCTTTACCAAAAGCTTGGCAAAGGAGCTGGCGAGCAGGAACATAACCGTAAACACAATCGCCCCAGGTTTTATAGAAACAGATATGACATCATCTCTTTCTGAAGAGATAAGAAAAGAATACCTGAAGAATATACCCCTTCAGAGGTTTGGCACTCCAGAGGACGTGGCAGGTATGGTTGTCTTCCTTTGCTCATCTATGGCTGATTACATAACTGGAGAAATAATCCACATAAACGGTGGTATGTTCTGAAGAATGTTTAGGTTTGATGTTATAAAAAGCGACGGGATGGCAAGGAAGGGGAGACTCTACACTCCAAGGGGCATAATAGAAACGCCTGTATTTATGCCAGTGGGCACGCAGGGAACAGTCAAAGCTATGATCCACAAGCTTTTGGAAGAGATAGGCACCCAGATAATCTTAGGAAATACCTACCACCTTTACCTAAGGCCTGGGGTAGAAGTAATCCAGCAGGCGGGTGGGCTTCACTCCTTCATAGGTTGGAAAAAGCCCATACTCACAGACAGCGGAGGCTTTCAGGTCTTTTCCCTCTCAAGGGATAGAGTAAAGGATGGCAAGTCTAAGGTAAAGATAACCCAAGAGGGGGTTTATTTTAGAGACCATCTGGCAGGAGATTATCACTTCTTTACACCAGAAAGGGTGGTGCAGATACAAGAAATATTTGGTTCAGACATTATAATGCCCCTTGACGAATGCGTCGAGTATCCAACTACCTATGCCTACGCAAAGGAAGCTTTGGACCGGACCATAGAGTGGTTAGATAGGTCTATAATAACAAAGAGAAGGGAAGACCAAGTGCTCTTTGGCATAGTGCAAGGGGCTTTTTTTGAAGACCTAAGAAAGGAGTCTGCTTTAAGGACAGTGGAGAGGGACCTTTTTGGATATGCCATCGGTGGGCTTTCGGTGGGAGAGCCAAGGGAGGTTATGATAGAAATGGCTCAGTTGGTTTGTGAATACCTACCCTGGGAAAAACCAAGATACCTTATGGGAGTGGGTATGCCAGAGGATATTCTTATGGCGATAGGTGTTGGGATAGATATGTTTGATTGCGTAGCACCCACCAGAATGGCCCGCACGGGCACACTCTTTACCTCACAAGGTAAAATAAACATAAGAAGCGAAAAGTATAAAAAAGACTTTTCTCCACCAGATCCAGAGTGTGACTGTTATACTTGCAAGAACTTCTCCAGAGCCTATCTTAGACACCTATTTAACGCCGATGAGATTTCAGCATACATACTTAACACGATTCACAATCTGTATTTTTACCACAGACTAACAGAAGGAGCAAAAAAGGCCATAGAGGAGGGAAGGTTTGAGAAATACAAGAGGCAGTGGCTGGAAAGATTATCGGTGGCTGTGGGCTAAGCTTTTAACCTTGTGTCTAACCTTAATACTATCCTTTTCACAAGAAAGGGTGTCAGAAAACTTTTTTCTGGCTCAAAAGAAGTTCTACAGCGCTAACATATATTTAGAAAACAAAAACTACGAAGAAGCCATAAGGGATTTTACAAGTTCGTTTAATCTTGACAGAAGGGGCTACTACGGAGAGTTATCTTATCTATACTTAGGTTATTCTTACGCTTTACTTTCCCATTCAAAGGGGGACAAAAGAGGTTTGTTTTCGTCCATAGCTTTTTTGAACATGTATACCTTCTACTTTAAAAAGCCCAACTACGCAGATTTACAGGCAGAGTTTTTGGCAGAGGTGCACCTTCTATTAGAGGATTATTCAAAGGCAAAGGAAATCTACATGAGTTTATACAAAAGGACAAACCAAAAAAAGTATTTGGCAAAATTTCTATACGCCGAGGCTTTGGAGGGAGGTACTGATAACTTTAAACTCATAGACAACATTCAACCTGAGGTTGATGGTATAGATGGATACTTTATTTCTGTAATCAAAGGATACTACCTATACAACATGGGTAATTTCAAAGAAGCTATAGCAGAGCTAATACAAGCAAGAGCTCGGAATAGATACTTGGAGAATGACCCACACTTTCTTTACAGATTGGCTTTGTCCTATTACATGATGGGGGATTGGAGAAACAGCCTTTTCTACTTTGAAGTCCTGCAGAGAAAGGACATAAGTTACAGGTACAAGGAGAAAACTAATTACTTCCTGCTACTGATAAATCTCAAAAACAAGAACTACGCAGAGGCCATGGAAAAGCTTGAAAGTCTTATGGAGGAAGATCCTTTTGGCAATCTTACTCTACGGCTTGCTCTTTCCCAACTTTGGCTATACGAGGACTTTTTGGAAAAGTATAAATTAGAGTGGTATAAGCCCCTTCTCCTTAAATTAGCTTGGATTGATTACAACAAATACTATAGCTTACCCTCAGTCTTAGGTGTTTATTACTACTCCCTGAAGGATAAAAAAATAGCTGAGAAGGACCTAATAAGCAGAGTTAGAGTCAAAAGAGAAGGCTACATAACCGTGGAAGACATAAAGGTAGATCTGACGCCCCTTTACTTTGCATTAGATGAAGCCTATAAGAAGCTAAATCCCTACGAAAAACAAGATTTTGAGTTTATTGAATCTTTATACGTTGCAAACAAGGACAATTTTCTCCTTTTGTTCAATCCGGAGAGCTTGCTAAGGGGTGCGGTCTTCAACGGTAAAAAGGAATACGCCCAGCTTTTGGATAGGATCCAAGAGCCAACAAAGAGCTTTTTAAGATCGCAGTTTCTTATCTTGGAGGACAAGGATAAGGAAGGATTGGAGCTTTTAGCAAAAGTAAAGGATAGCCTGCCCGAAGAGGATAGGATTGAAGCCCTTTTAATCTTAGGTCTCCTTTCTGAAAATAAAAAGGCTTTGGAGGAGGTTATACAGTATGATAAGCTGGAAAAGTCTGTTAGATTCAAAGGATACAAACCTTTAGCCCTTATTGAACTGGGAGATTACTATTATTCTACCCGCAATTTTCCAAAGGCAAAAGAGCTTTATAAAAGCTATCTGGAATTGGAAGAGGAAAACAACCTATACTGGCTTACGGCACTAAGGTTGGCAAGGATAAGCAGTTTAACCAAGGATCAAGAAACCTTAGAATGGGTTGTCAAAAAGGCGGAAAGGACAGATAATATAATAGGTAAGGTCCTAATCGCCATTTGGGGGGAATGAGATGGATATTTTTGGGGGCATAGACAAGGTTTTGCCCCATTTGAATTACACGTGGAAAAGACACAAGGTCATACTTAGCAACATAGCCAATGCGGATACGCCAAGATACAAGGTAAAGGATATAATAATGGAAAAAGAGAGGGGAAGAAAGTTGAAAACCACAAGAGAAAAGCACCTATTCACCAAAGGTGAAGAGATATACAGGGTAATTGAATTGCAAAGAAGGCTCGTGGGAAACGACCTTAACAACGTTAGCTTGGAAGAGGAGATGGCAAAGCTTAGCCAGAACAGAATAGCTTACGAGACCTACATGAGGATGGTAAGGGGCAGTATTGACAAGCTGAACAACGTAATAAAGGAGGGTAGGTAATGAACGATCTATTTAGAGCCTTTAATATTTCAGCCAGTGGGATGTATGCCCAGAGGGTAAGGATGAATGTAGTGGCTTCAAACCTGGCAAATTACGAATCTTATAGAGCTAACGGAGAGCCCTATAGAAAGTTGGAAGTGGTCTTTGAGGCTGTGGAAGATCCGCAGTCCCTTGCTAAGGGTGAAATACCTGTGAATGTTGCTCAGATAAGGTTTTCGGATGAGCCTTTTAGGTTGATCTATGATCCAAACAATCCAAGGGCTAACGCGGAAGGCTATGTTCAAAAGCCAAACGTGGATCTGGTAAAGGAGATGGCAGATATGATAACCGCTGTAAGAAGTTATGAAGCTAATTTGAACGCGTTTGCAACAACAAGAGAAATGGCACAGAGGACATTAGAGCTATGGAGATAGGCGGTGTAAATCCACTTTTTAACCTTCAGGCTGAGAAGTTAAAAAGTAAAAACTCAAGTTTTACTGAAGAGTTTGCAAAGTTTTTGCACTGGGTAAATCAAGAGCAGGAAAAGGCAGAGGCAATAAAAGATGCGGTCCTTAAAGGTGCAGACATTCCGCTACATCAGATGATAGTTGAATTTGAAAAGGCGAGCGTAGCTCTTAACCTTCTTATTCAAATCAGAAACAAGCTGGTGGAAGCCTTTCAGGAAATCAACAGGATACAGGTATAAGTTATGGCTTGGCAGGATAGATTAAACGAGATAAAAGAGAAGTTCCTATCACTTAGTCCTGCCCAGAAGGCTATTCTTATAGCTGTTCCTGTCTTTGTCCTTTTACTTCTGTCGGTCCTATTCTTTTATGGGTCAAAGCCTAACTACGCTGTTTTATACGGAGGATTAGCTCAAGAGGACTTAAATGCAATAATTTCTGAATTAGATAAGGAAAACATCCCATACAAGATAAGTCAAGATGGGTCCACCATCTTTGTGCCCGAAGATAAAGCAAGGGACATAAGATTGAAGCTTGCGGCAAAGGGGATTCCAAATAAAGGTGTGGTGGGCTACGAAGTCTTTGACAAAGATCGTTTTGGGGTTTCGGACTTTCAAAATCAAGTTAACTTCAAAAGGGCGGTGGAAGGGGAACTTGCAAAGACTATAATGAGGATTGATGGGGTGGAGTATGCTAAGGTGAACATCGGCATGCCGGAAAAGTCCATCTTCCTCAGGGAAGAGGATGAACCAAGCGCAAGCGTGCTTGTCAGATTAAAGCCAGGTTATGAACTAAACCCAGATCAAGTAAAGGCTATAAGGAACCTGGTGGCGCTGAGCGTGCCTAGGTTGAAGCCTAAAAATGTGGTTGTTGTGGATGATAAGGGAAGGGACCTTACAGCCCAAATAGAAGAGGATGAGTTAATAAAGGATAAAGAGCTAAAATTAAAGGCTGAGTTTGAAAAGAACCTTGAGAAAAAGATACAAAAAACCTTAGAAGAAGCCTTAGGTTTAGGAGCGGTCAAAGTTAGAGTATCTGCAGACATTGACTTTACCAAGAAAGAGCAGAGGGAAGAAATTTACGATCCAGAGATGACAGCCATAGTAAGCCAGCAGAAGAAAAAAGAGAGAGTTTTTGGGGGAGCCGTAGGTGGTGTGCCGGGGGCAGGGGCAAACATACCACCAGGTACTGGGGCTGTTCAGAACGTTATCTCTGAAAAAAGTGAAACTATCACAAATTACGAAGTGAGTAAAAGGGAAATATATACCCAGGAACCTATAATAAAAGTAAGGAGGCTTAACGTGGGTGTGCTTGTGGATAGCAATCTTAAAAATCTGGATTTAGAAAAAATAAGACAACTAGTGCAGGCTTCGGCGGGTATAGACCCCAACAGAGGCGACGTGCTAAGTGTGGTATCCGTCCCATTCAAAAAGCCCGAGGTAGAAAAACCACCCACAGATTACACAGAATACCTAAAATGGATAGTTTTACTCATTTTTGGTCTAGCATCCTTCGCTATAGTTCTGATAGTTTAAAAAAGCTGTCCAAAAAACCTACCCCTACGATCCCAACACCACCGACTACTGTGCCTGTGAGTGAGGAAGTGGCCGGAGTGGAAGAGCTGAGGATAAAAGCTAAAGAAGTAGCAAGTATAGAGGCCATATCTAAGTTAGCAAAGGAAGAGCCTCAAAAGGTAGCCAAGATAATTAGTTCTTGGCTAAAAGCTAAAACTTGATCATGGATGAACACACCCTATCCCAGGAAGAGATAAATCTATTACTCCAAACTCTTGGAAAAGAGGAAGAAAAACGAGAAGTTCCACTGGAAAAAGGGGTAAAGCCTCTAGACATCAACGCTTTGGAGCACATATACGCAGGTAGGATAGCCAGCTTAGAGCTCATTTTTGAAAGGTGGATTACAAATCTGAAAAGAGAGCTAATATCCGTAATGGTAAGTGTGCCTACGATATTAAAGGAAGGCGTAAGTTCGTTGAAATTCAGCGAGCTTATTTCCAAACTCCCCTTCCCCTCCGCAGTGGGATATTTCAACCTTGTTTTTGGAGGATCCGCAAGACCTTACAAAATAGAGGGTAAAGACTTCACAAAGGTGGAAATGAGGATTGTGGAGAAACTGCTAAAGGTCTTGTACAATGAACTGCAAGAGGCTTGGCGCACCCTCATGGACGTAAATCTCGTGCCTGTGGGTATAGAAACCAATCCAGCCATACTTATGGTAGCAAGGTCGAGGGATAGGTACATAGTTTTAAAGCTTACCGTAAGCCTAGAAGGAGGGGATGGATTTATAATACTCGCCATTCCGGAGGAAGGAATTGAACCATACAAAGAAAAACTAAAAGGTTTGTTGGAAAGGAGGCCAGATGACTATGAAAAACTTATAAAGGCGTTAACTAAGGTGCCTATTCACCTAAGTGTGAAGCTAGGAAAAGCTAAGCTTTCCCTAAAAGAACTATACGATCTCAAGGTTGGCGATACTATAATCTTGGAAAACTCTACACGGGAACCTGTAGAGGTTTACTTGGAAGGTGTAAAAAAGTTCTTGGGTGTTTTAGGTCATTCAAAAGATAAAAAGGCTTTCAAAGTAATCGGAGATGTCAAAGAATAAGGAGATTGCCAACATTTGAGTTAAGCGTGGATGTGGAAGATCTAATCAGGACTGGCAAGATTTATCAAATTACTGGATGTGCCCGGGATAGGACCAAAAACGCTTAGGTTGGCTTATGAAAAGTTAAAGATAAGGACCAAAGAAGACTTTCTGAGAGCCGTCAGAAGTGGCATGCTTGCTACACTGCCTGGCATAAGAGAAAAAAAACTACAGCAGATAGTTAGAGGTTTGGAGCTCTACGAAAAAAGTAAGGAAAGAATGTCTTTGATAGAAGCTTATCAGTTGGGTGAGCTCCTTTTAAACCACATGAAGACCTTATCCAACCTATACCAGAATATAGAGTTAGCCGGGAGTTTAAGAAGGAGAAAGGAAACCGTTGGAGACATAGACCTGCTGGTTTCTGCAAAGAGGGAGTCTTGGAAGGCTTTGCATGAACACTTTACAAAGTTTGAAGAGGTCCAAGAGGTTCTGCTACAGAGAGAAACAAAGTCAAGCGTAATTCTAAGGAGAGGTTTGAAGCTGAGCGAATACGGAGTTTTCAGAGCGGATACGGAGGAATGGATAGGGGGTAGAACGGAAGAAGATCCACCCGAGCTAAGGGAAAATATTGGGGAGGTGGAACTCGCAATGGAGAGGAAGTTGCCAAGGCTCGTAGAATGGGAAGATATAAAGGGAGAGTTTCACATACACACCAAACACTTACTACAATAAAAAAGGTTTTTACATACTAAAGGGTTGTGAAGTGGACATTTTGCCCGATGGCAGTTTAGACCTGCCAGATGAATTTCTTAGAGAATTTGATTTTGTGGTAGCCTCTGTACATACCCGTTTTGGACAGGACAATACTTACAGAGTTTTAAAAGCCATTGAAAATCCCTATAAGGGCACTGCCTTGGAGTTAAACACCTTTAGGGCTGATTTGTCTCCAGAGATGGTA
>NZ_DAIQAX010000005.1:0-26181 GCF_036781485.1 Thermocrinis sp. | reverse complement strand
GGGCACTGCCTTGGAGTTAAACACCTTTAGGGCTGATTTGTCTCCAGAGATGGTAAGAAGGGCTGTTGAAAAGGGTGTGAAGATAGCCATAGTTACCGATGCTCATGCTCCAAGCCATTTAAGGTATCTAAAAATTGGTTTAGGTCTTGCCAGAAAACACCATGTCATTGGAAGAGATAAAGAGGTTTGTAAGCTCAAAAAGACAGAGTAAGTAACCACTTGCAAAACAAAAAAAAGTGTAAGATAATGATAAAGTCATGCCGCGTTTGCAGGATACAAAAAAGAGAATTCTGGAAGTGGCTTTAAAGCTCTTTTCCGAAAGGGGTATAAAGGAAACGACCGTTAAGGACATTGCCAAAGAGGTAGGAATAACTGAAGGTGCCATCTACAGACACTTCATAAGCAAGGATGAGCTGGTAAATACCGTTTTTTCAACGCATTCCCAAAGATTCTATGAAGAACTTATGTCAGTGATTGAAAGCAAAGGAACAATAGAGGATAGATTTTTTAAACTGGTGCACAAATTCTTGAATTTCTGTTTTGAAAACCCCCAAGCCTTCAAGTTTATCAATCTCTTCCACTACCTAAGGGCTCAAGAGGTGAGGAACTTTCAAAACCTGCCTAAGGACGCAGTGCTAAAACTCATAGATGAGGCTATAAAGGAAGGAATCATAAAGGTAAGAAGAGAGTTGGCTTTGGCTGTTTTAGTGGGTGCTCTTGAAAGGACCTTTCTTTTAGTAGATAGTGAGATAATAAAAAGGGAGGAGGGCTTGGAGGAGGAATTGGCAGCAGTTATTTGGAAAGCCCTCTCCTTTAATTTCCGATAACAAGAACAGCTCCCGGACGCTTTATTCTTGGTGCAACTATTTCCATAACCCTGAATTGATGGACCATGTTGCTTGTTTCTACATAGGCAAGGGATATATCAAGAGCTATCACTAAGTCCATGTTCTGAGGTCCTGCAGATACCAATATTGCTTTTCCTTCCGGCACTATGGGGGTATGATGAACTTCGCTAACGATCTTTTTTATCTGTTCTATCTCAAGAAGACCAGTATTATGATAAACGCGGTTTAGTTTAAAGTAATCCTTCGAATTTAGGATAAGATGGTAGGGACCAAAGAAACCGCTCTCTGTTAGCTTTGCTATACCCAAAGAAACGTCGTTGAAAGCATTCCCCATAAAATCCCAATCACTCATGGATAAAGTTTGCCTTCCTTCCACTGCGAGAAAGCCATCAATTCCCATCTTCTTATTACCGTGTATGATCAACATGTCTTCTGCCACTGCGGTGGCAAAAGCTGCAGCAGAGGCTGCGGATGTATCCATCGGTAGATTAAACTGTCTCCAGTATTCAAGGTCTCTCCAGCTTATAGAAAAGGGCTTATAAATGGTGGGCAAAACTATGTGCCTGCGCTGACCAGTTCTGACAGGCTCACATGTTTGAGCTTCCTCTCCAGGTCTTACCTCACAGCTACCCGGCTCCACTCCAAGAAAAACATCGTATGAGATCACCTGATGCCCCGCACCTATTGGTCCCACTACAGGCATGAACCTTCTGCATACTAAGCTATTCTTCGCTGTGTTTATTATTGCTTTCTCTAAGGTCTCCCACTCTTCTGCTGTAAGCGGTGATTGATCCTTTCCCAAAAAGTCCATGGGCTACCTCCTTATCTAAGATAAAAATATCAACTTTTATGTGTCTGGCAATTCTCCTCTTAAAAATTTATCATAGGCGTTTAGGTCAAAATAACCGTGTCCAGAAAGGTTAAATAGGATAGTCTTCTGCTCTCCTTTCGCCTTACAATCTAAATGGCGTGGGCAGATTCTGGAGCGGGCACTATACCTTCCGTTCTGGCAAAGATAACTGCTGCTTCAAAAACCTCTCTTTGTTTGTAAGGGGTGTTAGCTTTGCAGTGTCTCCATAGTCGTATCTGTACTCTCCTTTGGTAAGTGTTGGGCAAGCCTCCGGCTTAACCGCGGTTTCCATTAGTATCCTTCTGAATGGCTTTTGAAGGCTAAGGAGCTTCCCCACTGTCCAGCACTAGTTTCTATTGTAATAAACTTGAGCAACGGCTGTGTTCGGCTTGTGACTGCCTGGTGGTGAAAGGCTTTCGTTTTTGAGGTGGGTCCAATGGCCTCGGCAAATAGGGGATTATGTTAAACCATCTTTTAGGTATTTCATTGTTGCTTAGGATCACTCGCATGATAGGAAAATATTAACACTTTTTGACTGAGGCTTAAAATTAAAGTATGGGTTTAAGAAAGGCTATTCTCAAAGATTCTGTTGGTATTTATTCTCTCATAAACGCTTATGCAAAGGAGGGGATTTTACTTCCAAGGAGCCTTAACTCCATTTATGAGAATATAAGGGACTTCTGGGTTTATGAAGAGGATGGGCAAATCGTTGGTTGTTGTGCTCTACATGTGGTTTGGGAGGATTTGGCTGAGATAAAAAGTCTGGCTGTGAGGGAAGACCTAAAAGGAAAAGGTGTGGGCACGCGCTTAGTTCAGGCTTGCTTGAAGGAAGCCAAAGATCTTGGAATAAAGCGGGTTTTTGTGCTTACTTACGCTGCGGATTTCTTTGAAAGGTTTGGCTTTTATACAGTTCAGAAAGAAAGCTTACCCCATAAAGTTTTGGGTGAATGTATAAACTGCGTAAAATTCCCCTCATGCGACGAAGTGGCAATGCAGATGGAAGTTGAAAAACTAAGTTTGGCGGAAAACTATGAAGGTAGAGTTTGAGTATTTTACCTCAGCCCGTAGCTTGGGTAAACTCTATGAAAAAATTAAAGATGTTCCCTTTGTTTACATAGACACAGAGACCGTTGGAGATAGAACCATAAGACTGGTTCAAATCGCTTCGGAGGAGGATATATTCTTGCTGGACCTCTACGAATTGGGAGAAACAGGCGTAAGCTTCTTAAAAGACCTACTATCAAAAAAGGGTATTGTAGGCCATAACCTTAAGTTTGACTTAAAGTATATGCTAAGCTACGGAATAGAACCGTACGCTGTGTTTGATACAATGGTGGCAAGCCAACTTATTGGAGATTCAGACAGACACTCTCTGCAAAAGTTAGCCATTCATTATTTGGGAGAAGTGTTGGATAAAAGCCTTCAGCTTTCTAATTGGGGTTCCATAAAGCTTTCGAAGGAACAATTAGAATACGCCGCTTTGGACGTGAAAGTGGTAAGAGACCTCTTTCCTATTCTTCTGAAGAAGCTAAATGAAGCGACTCCAATAACTGAAGATAACTTGCTAAAAACCAGAACCGCCAAGGTGTTTGGTCTAAAAAATCCAGTAGCCATAGTGGAGATGGCCTTTGTTCAGGAAGTGGCAAAGTTAGAACTTAATGGCCTTCCCGTGGATGTGGAAGAATTGGAAAAGCTCATAAAGGATCTGACCAAAGACCTTCAGAAGAAAGCGATGGAGTTTTTAATGAAGTATAGGGTAGATCCTATGTCTCCCAAGCAGTTAGGAGAGCTCTTAGTTAAAAAGTATGGACTTGATCTGCCAAAAACAGAAAAGGGAAACATCTCAACTGACGACAGGTTTTTAGCTGAGTACATAGACCATCCTGTGGTAAAGGACGTGCTTTATATCAGAAATGTAAAGAAAAGCTTGGATAAGCTTGAGGAGATAAAGACAGGATTGAAGGGAAAAAGGGTTTATCCCGAATTTAAACAGATTGGTGCCGTTACTGGAAGAATGTCTTCCATGAACCCTAATGTGCAAAACATTCCAAGACATCTAAGAAGGATATTCAAGGCGGAAGAAGGTAACGTGTTTGTTATAGCGGACTTTTCCCAGATAGAGCTTAGGATCGCTGCGGAGTATGTAAGGGACGAAAGTATGATAAAGGTCTTTAACGAAGGGAGGGATATGCACAAATACACCGCAAGTGTTCTTTTGGGGAAAAAGGAAGAGGAAGTTTCCAAGGAGGAGAGGCAACTGGCAAAGGCTGTGAACTTTGGACTGATCTACGGAATATCTGCCAAAGGTTTGGCTGAATATGCGTATTCTTCCTATGGAATAGACTTATCCATAGAAGAAGCAGAAGATATAAGAAGAAGGTTTTTTGAACACTTTAGGGCTTTTAAAGAATGGCACGAAAGGGTTAAGAAGGAACTAAAGGAAAGAGGTGAATCAAGGGGACATACCCTACTAGGAAGAAGGTATGTAGCCCACACATTCCCAGATGCGGTAAATTATCCCATACAGGGCAGTGGTGCAGATCTTCTGAAGCTGTCTGTTCTTGTCTTTGATGCAGAGCTTAGAAGGGATAATATAAGGGCAAATGTGGTAAATTTAGTCCACGACGAGATAGTAGTAGAGTGCAAGGAAGAGGATGGCATAAAGGTAGCCGAGCTTTTAGAGAGGGCTATGAAAAGGGCAGGTGGGATTATATTAAAAAAGGTGCCCGTAGAAGTGGAGGTTGCAATAAAAGAGAGGTGGGAGAAGGAATGAGCTGGTTATTTTTAGCTTTACTGCTTTTATTCTCTTGTGCTAAAAAGCCCACAACTCTTGAAGAGTACGAAAGGAAAAATCCATATCCCGGTAAAGAGCAGAGTTTAGAGTATTCTTCCAGAGGAAGCCTTATGCCAAGGGAAGGTTTTAACGACCTGTATTCAGAGAACAAAGCCTCAAAGGTTGGAGATGTGATCTACGTTCAAATAGTGGAATCTATAAACGCCATAGAGAGTGTGGCAAGCCAAACTGAAAGATCTGCCAGTTTTAAAGAATCGGTTGCCTCTTTATTTGGGATTAAGTAAATTCACATTGGATGAGTTGTCCGCTCAAGGCTCAGGGCAGTTTAACACTCAAGCGAAGGGTAAAGTTCAACAAACTGGAGTCTTGACCACAAAGCTGGCGGGCAGAGTGGTAAAAGTCTATCCTAATCGCACCATGCTAATAGAAGCAAAAAAGTCCTCTTACATGAACAACGCGCAGAGGGAAGTATTTTTAAGGGGTATAATAAGACCCGAGGATGTGGATTCATCTAACACCATAACTAGCGACAAGATAGCCAACTTGGAGGTTTTCATAGATGGTAAAGGTTTTCTTGCAGATGGAGGTAGTCCGGGATGGTTAGCGCGTATATTGGCAAAGGTCTTGCCCTTCTGATTTTACTGTTTAGCCTATCTTACGCAACAAAGATAAGGGACATAGCTACCATGGAAGGGCAGAGAAGTAACTATCTGATAGGCTATGGACTTGTGGTAGGCCTAAAAGGCACCGGGGATGGGAAGGCCACCATCTTCACCGTAAGAAGTATAGCCAATATGCTAAACCGTATGGGTATTGTGGTGGATCCAAGGAGGATAACGGTAAAAAACGTTGCTGCGGTTGTCGTAACTGCAAAGCTTCCACCTTATGCCAAGCCGGGTATGAGCGTGGATGTGGAAGTGGCATCCATTGGAGACGCAAAAAGTTTAGAAGGTGGGACCCTTTTGCTAACACCTTTGAGGGGTCCAGATGGGGAGATTTACGCTTTGACCCAAGGGCAGGTGATAGTCAGCGGTTATGAGGTTAGAGGGCAGGCGGCAAGGCAGGTGCAAAATATTCCCACCGTAGGCAGAATCCCAAACGGAGCGATCGTAGAAAGACCTTTGCCTGAATATCCGGAAACAGAAGAAATTCACCTATACCTTGAAAATCCGAGCTTTTCTTTGGCAAAGCTTGTTCAGGACAGAATAAATGCGGAATTTGGCAAGGAAACAGCTTTGGCTTTGGATAGCTCAACGATAAAACTTAGGGTTCCAAAAGGGCTTAGGATGGTGGATTTTTTAGCGAGGGTGGAGGACATAGAGCTTGACGTGCCGTCCACTGCAAAGGTGGTTATAGACGGCCGTTCTGGGACAGTATTACTTAGGGGAGAGGTAACTATAAATCCTGTGTCTGTGGCTATTGGCACCCTTACTGTGACTATAAAAGAAGCTCCTGAGGTTGTCCAGCCACCACCTCTATCTCCAGGTGAGACTGTAGTTGTTCCAAGGACAGAGATTAAGGTAGAAGAGAAGGAAAGAAGACTGGTTAGATTGAGCGGTGCCACTGTCTCTCAGCTCGTGGAGAGCCTAAACAGAATAGGAGCTACTCCAAGGGAGATAATATCCATACTTCAAGCTATAAAAGCGGCGGGTGCGCTAAAGGCTAAGCTAGAAGTCCTTTAAGGCACACCCACTCCGTAGTATTCAAAACCAAGCTCTCTAACCCTTTTTGGATCGTATATGTTCCTTCCATCCACAATTATGGGAAGCTCCATAAGCTCTTTTACCCTTTCAAGGTCTGCTTTCTCAAACTCTTCCCACTCGGTCAGTATAAGAAGGGCGCTCGCACCTTCTACGGTCTTATAAATATCCTTTTCATAGGTTAAGTCCTTCCCTGGAGGATACAGAGCTTTGAAGTTTTCCATAGCCTTAGGGTCGTAAAGCTTCAAAAAGGCACCCTCCCTTAAAAGCAAAGGAACTATCCTAAGAGAAGGTGCCTCTCTTATGTCATCTGTGTTTGGCTTAAAGGATAGTCCCCAAACCGCTAAGGTTTTGCCCTTTAAACTCCATATGGCATTTTTTACCTTCTCCACAAACTGAACGGCCCTCCTCTGATTGATCTTATCCACCTCCTCCAAAAGGGAAAAGTCCACTCCGTGATCCTTTGCCATCTTTATGAAAGCCTTTATGTCCTTAGGAAAGCAACTGCCACCCCAACCTATGCCTGCCCTGAGAAACTCTCTACCGATCCTTTTGTCATAACCCATTCCCTCTGCCACGAGCCTAACATCTGCACCAACCTTTTCGCACAGGTCCGCCACCATGTTTATGTAAGAGATCTTCATAGCCAAAAAGGAGTTAGAGGCGTGTTTTATAAGCTCGGAAGTAGCAGGGTCCGTAAAGATTACGGGACACTTAAAGTCTCTGTAGAGTTCCTCCATTATTTGGCGTGCCCTTTGACTTTCCACACCAACTACGATCCTGTCTGGTTCCAAAAAGTCCTTTATTGCGCTTCCTTCCCTTAGAAACTCTGGGTTTGATGCCACATCAAACTCTACCCGCTTTCCCCTCCTTTGCAAGTATCTCTCCACAGTCCTTTTTATGAGCTTGTGGGTATTAACAGGGACAGTTGATTTTTCTACCAAGAGCTTGTAGCCTTCCATAAGCTTGGCGGTTTCCCTTGCGACTTCTTCCACCTGCGAGAGGTCCGCCGAGCCGTCGGGGTTTTGGGGCGTTCCCACGCATATAAAGATCACTTCAGAAAAGTTCAGCCCTTGCTTTAGCTCTGTGGTAAAGGACAGCCTTCCCAAGCTTAAGTTCTCCTTAAGTAGATCCTCCAACCCCGGCTCATAAAAGGGCACCTTCCCTTCTTTCAAAAGCTCTACCTTGTTAGGAAGCTTTTCCACCACCATAACCTCATGTCCCAGATGGGCAAAACAGACTGCGGTGGTTAATCCTACGTATCCTGCACCTACAACTGTTAGCTTCATTTTACCCCTCCTACGGATTGTTAAAAGGAGCTGTGGTTAAATACTTACTACCTCCGTCGGGAAACACTACTACTATAACCCCCTCTTCTAACTCCTTAGCCAGCTGTATTGCTGCGTATAGCGCTGCACCAGAAGATTGCCCTACAAAGATGGCTTCTTCTAAGGCTAACCTCTTTGTCATCTCGTAGGCTGGCTCAGTCTCAACGAATATGGTTCTGTCCAGAAAACTCTCGTCAAAAATGCCGGGCTTTATGGAACTTTCTATGTGCTTTAGTCCTTCTATACCGTGAAAGGGATAAGCCGGTTGTACTCCTACTATTTGAATATCTGAATTAAAAACCTTTAAACGCCTACCTGTTCCCATTATAGTTCCTCCTGTTCCTATCCCGGCTACAAAGTGGGTTATCCTTCCCCCTGTCTGATGCCATATTTCTATGCCCGTAGAATAAAAGTGAGCTTTCCAGTTGGCTGGATTGTTGTACTGATCTAGATAGACGTATCTGTCTGGGTTTTTGCTGACAAGCTCTCTCACAAAGAGAATGGCTCCGTCTGTCCCTTCCAAAGGATCGGTCAGATAAACCTTTGCTCCGTAAGCCTTTATTATTCTCTTTCTCTCTTCGCTAACGTTGGCAGGCATGGCAAGCTCCACCGGCACCCCCAGCGCAGCACCCACCATAGCCAAGGCTATACCCGTGTTGCCAGAAGTGGCATCTATTACTGTTTTTCCTTCCTTTATTAAGCCTTTGCTTATGGCGTCCAAAAACATGGAAAGAGCTGGTCTGTCCTTTACAGAGCCACCCGGATTAAAGCTTTCCAGTTTAGCGTAGATCTCCACCTTGGGAGAAATTTCCTTTGGGATAACCTTCTTTATCCTCACAATAGGCGTGTTTCCTACCAAGTTCAGTATAGAGTTTCTTAGTTTCCTGTAAGGTTCGTCGTGCTGTCCAAGGATCCACATCTATAACCTTATAAAGTTAGATAAAAGGTGAGGGAAAAGACCAAAGAGGATTACCAAAACAAAGCAAACTAATAGGGTTAGTGACTCTCCTGCTGAGAAAGAAACTTTCTTGTATTTGCTTTCACCCTCCTCCAAAAAGATGTAGCTTATTAGTTTTAGGTAATACCCTGCAGAGATAATGCTGGCTACTACAAAGGCAAAAGCTAACAGCACCAACTTGGCATGCACCAAACCTAAAAATAGGTTTAGCTTTCCAACAAATAGCGCCATGGGTGGAATGCCGATAAAGGCCAGAAGGAAGAAAGAAAGTAGTACTCCAAGCACGAGGTTTTCCCTTCCCAAGCCTCTATAGTCTAAGATATGATGGGTAAATCCTTGGCTTTTTTCAAGGGAAGAAAGAACTACAAAAGAGCCGAGGGTGGCAAAAGTGTAAACGGAAACATAAAAAAGTAAGCCAGTGTGTAGAAGTTTGTCAGATAAGGATATTCCCAGCAAGAAGTAGCCCCCATGGGCAATGGAAGAGTAGGCCAAGAGTCTTTTCACCGACCTCTGAGCGTAGGCGGTAAAGTTGGCGTAAAACATAGAAAGCAGGGAAAGTAAGGCAACCAAAATCAGCCACGGCTGTACGTGAGAAAAGAGCATAGAAAGTTTAACCAACAGAAAGTAAATGACGAACTTGGGCGCAGTGGCTAAATAACCCACTACGGGAGTAGGAGCCCCCTCGTAAGCGTCTGGAGTCCAAAAGTGAAATGGCACTGCCGATATCTTTACAGCCAAAGCAGACAGGAAGAATAGGATAAACAAAGAAAAGATGGTATTGCTGTCCGCATAAGGATTGAGAAAGAATGTCCCGGTAGCACCGTAATAGAAGGAAGATCCCATGCCAAAGAGGGCAGTTCCCACGGAGCCCATCAGAAGATACTTAAAGGCTCCCTCCTTTGAGTTGTAGTCCTTTCTTAGCATGGCAGCAAGGATGTATATGGTTATAGAAGAAAGCTCCAAAGAAACGAAGAGGGTAATAAAGCTGTTGGAGGAGAGAAAGAGGGAAAGGCCTAAGGTGGAAATGAGTATTAGATAAGGCACTTCGCCATAAACAGAGTCTTTTTTCAAAAAGTAATCGTAGAGAGCTACTATTGAAAGACCACTGAGTATGTAAAGCATACCCTTTCCGAACAGCTCCAGCTGGCTTACATAAAAGGTATCAAAGAAGGTGTAAGCTGGGTATTCCACGAAGAAAAGGGAAAAGAAGGCGGCTAAAGTCGTCAGAGCACCCAACAGACTCAAAAACTTAAAGTACTTTTTTTCCAAAAAAAGCTCCAGAAAGAAGAGAAGGAGGATACCAAGGGACAGGACAATCTCAGGAAGAAGGGCATTCCAGTTCATTCTATCCTCCAAACACTATTTTTGTAGTATGCTCCATTATCTTGACAAAAGGTAAAGGATAGACGCCCAAAATGACTGAAGAAGCGATTATTAAGACGAAAGCTATCCAATGATGGGGATCCAGGTCCTTTAGGCGACTCCACTTTTCCCGTCTATAGTCAGATATGGTCTCCTCTTCCAGCATAACTCTTTTGTACATATAAAGAAAGTATGCCGCTCCTAAGACCATACCCACCCCAGCTACAAAAGCCCAAACTGGATAGTTTTTGTATGTGCCAAGGAGTATTAAAAACTCAGCTACAAAGCCTGCAAGTCCAGGAAAACCTATACCCACCAAACCACTAAGCATAAATACTACAGCCAAGTTTGGAATGTATCTTGCAAGACCTCCAAGGTCGTCCATGTGATAGGAGTGGATCCTGTCGTATATAAACCCTGCGGACATAAACAGGGCTGCAGAGGACAGTCCGTGGGCAACCATCATGTAAATTGCTCCGTTTAGGGCGTTGGCGTCGGAGGCAAAGGTGCCTAGGGTCACAAGCCCCATGTGGCTTATGGAAGAGTAAGCTATTAGCCTCTTTATGTGGGTCTGAGCTATGGCCATCATAGCGGCGTATATGACAGCCACCACGCTCAAAAAGAATATCAAAGGCACGTAGTATTTGCTAGCCTCTGGGAACATAGGAAGGGAGTATCTTACAAAGCCGTAAGTTCCCATCTTAAGAAGAACTGCGGCAAGGATCACTGAACCTGCAGTTGGTGCCTCTACGTGGGCATCGGGAAGCCAGGTGTGGAAGGGCCACATGGGCACCTTTACTGCAAAACCAAGACCAAAGAGTATGAAAACTATAGCCTGAAACCAAAAGGCGTATTCAAGGTTCTTCAAAAAGAAGTAGTCAAAGCTTATCTGTCCAGAAACCACATAACCGTATACAACCACAGACGCAATACCCAACAGTAAGAAAATACTGCCAAAGAATGTATAAACAAAGAACTTGTTAGCTGCGTAAACTTTTCTCTCGTGTCCCCACAGGCCTATTATGAAGTACATCGGAACGAGCATAGCCTCCCAGAAAAGATAAAAAAGGAAAAGGTCTAAGGCAGAAAAAACACCAAGACAGGCGGTTTCAAGCATCAAAAACAGTCCGTGGTAAAGGTTAGGCTTATCTTCAATCTTGACGGACCAAACGAAGGCAACCACAAACATCAAGGCGGTTAGAACAAAAAGGGAAATGCCCATACCGTCAAGCCCTAAACTGAAGGATATGCCCAGCGGCTCTATCCAATTTAACTTGAGGGTATGCTGAAAACTTGGGTTGTTCCAGTCAAAGTTTAAAAGAAGATAAAGGGAGATTAGAAAAACTGTAATTGATGTGGATAAAGATATAAACCTGGATAGTTTGTCGTTTCTCAGCGCAAAAACCAGCAAGCTTGCCACAAGGGGCAGGAATATGGCAAGAGCAAGAAGACCACCCATATTTCACCTCCACAAAAGTGTTATTAGAATAAGCACGGACAAACCTATGGACAAGAAAAGGATGTAGAGATTTACCCTACCTTGCTGTAGATTGCGAAAGAGCCTACCAAAAGAGCCAGCCACTAAATAAGAGCCATTCACCAATCCATCTATGAGCTGTCTTTCACCAACCGTGTATAACATCTTAGAGTAAAGCATATATCCTCCTGCCAGTATTTTGTGGTATAGCTTTTCAGTGAAGAACTGCTCCTTAAAAGTCGTGTGCATGGGCTTTAAAGATTGATAGAGCTTCTCAGGATCTAATACCTTCTTCACAAACACCAAATAAGCTATCCCTATACCTGCTAAAGCTATAACCACAGAACTTATTGCCACATCCAAGTGTATCTCTTTCTTGTCCCCCAATACACTCATATACCACCCTTCAAAAAATCCTACCACCAAAGAACCTACAGCCAGTATGAGCATGGGTATTAGCATGATTGATGGACTCTCTTGTGGCTCCTCCTCAAAATGTTTTTTATGCCTCTCCTCCCCATAAAACATCACAAATCCTTCCCTGAATATGTAATACGCCGTTAAAAAGCTTACAAAGCTTACAAAAAGCCCTAAACTAAAGGATGCCTCGTAAGCACTGCCTATTATTAAATCCTTGCTCCAAAAGCCTGAAAAAGGAAAAATGCCAGCCAAAGCTAAAGCCCCTACAAAAAAGCTTGCATAGGTCAAAGGCATGTACTTTTTCAAACCACCAACCTCGTATATGTCATGTGCATGATGGTGAAAGGCGTGTATGATTGAACCAGCTGCAAGAAATAGCAAAGCTTTAAAAAAGGCGTGTGTGGTAAGATGAAACATCGCCGAGCTTTTGTCCCCTATGCCAAGGGCTAAAAACATCAAACCTAGCTGGCTCATGGTGGAAAAGGCTATGATCTTCTTTATGTCTGTGTGAGATGTGGCTGCAAGAGAAGCAAACAAAGCTGTTAGCCCCCCAATCACCGCCACCACCTTCAAGCTCTGTGGTGCAGACTCAAAGATGGGATAGAGCCTTGCAACCATATACACCCCTGCTGCAACCATTGTGGATGAGTGAAGCAATGCAGATACAGGTGTTGGACCTGCCATGGCGTTTGGCAACCACGTGTGAAGAGGAAACTGTCCAGACTTTCCTACCGCACCACCAAAAAGTAGCAAAACAGCCAGTCCAAGAAGGCTTGCATCTACCGTATTTACCTTTCCAAAGATATCAAGAAGGTTCAAGCTTCCAAAAAGATAAAACACTACGAAAATGCCAAAAAGGTAAAGCCAATCTCCTATTCTGTTCATTACGAAGGCTTCAAAGGCGGAGTTTGTGGCGTATTTTTGCTGATGGAAGTATCCGATAAGAAGGTAAGAAGCAAGGCCCACACCTTCCCAACCGAAGAACATACCAAGAAGGTTGTCCGAGAGCACGATCATGAGCATAGAAAAGAGGAAGAAAGACAGGTATGCGTAGAACTTGTAGGTCCATAGGCCAAAGAGGTTTTGCATGTATCCGATGGAGTAGATGAATATCAGCGTAGCTATAAAGCAGACCAAGGAGGCGGTCAAAGAAGAAAGGGCGTCAAAGTAAAGGCCAAGCCTTAAGGTGTAGTTTCCGAGCGGGATAAATTCATAAAGTGGCACAGAGAATGGAGAGGAGAGAGCTTTTGTTGATGCTGGGATAGAAAGAAGAAAGGCAAAAATAGATCCAAGCACTGTGATTATGGCAGAGGCTAAATCCCCTATCCTCCTTCCAAACAAACCTACAATGAGAAAGGAAAGCAGAGGAAACAAAAGTATTCCAACTTCCATTATTTACCCCCTCATATCCGTAAGCTCATCGCTAGATTCTACCTTTCTCAAACGGAATATGGCTACTATTATACCAAGACCTACTGCTGCTTCTACAGCTGCAAGGGCTATGATAAACAAGGCAAAGATCTGTCCTTCCACCAACCCTAAATGGGCATCTGCACCTACAAAGGCGATGTTTACCGCATTGAGCGACAGCTCCGTGCTCATGAGTATGGTAACTAAGTTTCTTCTTACAATCATGCCAAACACGCCAAGGCCAAAGAGGATTATGGAAAGTATCAGATATGCCTCAAGGGGAACCATCTTCATAGGTTTTCTCCTCCTTCCTTCCTATGATCACCGCACCTATCATGCCTACCAAAAGCACCAAAGAGACAAGCTCAAAGGCAAAGAAGTATTTGCTAAAAAGCACAGATCCTACCACTTCCGTATTTCCCAAATTTTTTATATACTCCCTCAGTTCTCCCTTTGGTGATACGCTCGCACCGAGTAGAAAAACGAGGATGATCTCCAAGTAAAAAGCCAAAACTATGGGAAAAGTCAGCACTCCTTCCACGCGGTAGTGACTGTCCTTTTTTAGGGCCTTTTCCCAGGGCACTGCGGTAAGCACGAGTATGTAAAAAACCGCTATAGCTACCGCATATATCAAAAGCTGAAGGGCTCCCACCAACTCCGCACCAGCCACAAAGAATATACCGGCCACCATCACCAAAGTAGAGAGCAAAGAAAGGATAACATAAACTACGTTTGAAAAAAGGACTACTCCTAAGGCAGAGAGGATAGCCAGAGATCCAAAGAACAGAAAGGCTAACCACTGCATCATCTCTTCTTTACCTCTGAAAGTTTCAAGTCGTTTTCATACCACAGCCTCATTCTCTGCTGGTCGTCTATCCATATACGGTCTGGCTCTTGTTCCCTTCTTTTTTGCCAGTCCCTTCCGATGCGCTCCAGTGTCTTTAGGTCCAGCACTGCGTCTTTTCTGGTGTAGCTTGCGGTTTCGTGTATGTCGCTTTGAAAGAGACAATCCACGGGACACGCATCTACGCAGAAGCCACAGAAGGTGCAAAGCATCATGTTCATGTTAAAGATGTTTACCCTTCTCCTTCCATTGGGCAGTTTTTCCCCTTCTATCTCAAAAAGCTGAGGCACAGGGCATGCCCTTTTGCACAGCATACATACCACGCATCTACTCTTTCCAGGCTGCACGTCTATCTTGAACCTTTCCACCCACTCATCAAAGGCAGGCTGAGGCTCCCTACCATCTACCACTTTATGGCCAAAAAAACCTCTGAACCTTTTGGGCGGTGTAAGCTTCTCGTAGGGATAATGAGTAGTTATAGTTTTGCTAAAGGCGTGCCTTATGGTGACCGACAAGCCTTTAATAAAGTCTATGAAGAATATTCTTTCAAGCCAGCTAAGTGGTTTTTCAAAAACCTTTTTTATCATAGCTTACCTCCAAACGATTGGTGCGATTATCGCAGTAAGGACTAAATTAACAAAAGTTAAAGGAAGCATTACTTTCCATGCGGTCTCTGTAATCTGGTCTATTCTGTATCTTGGAAGGGTCCAGTGAAGCCACAGAACAAAGAGGAACAAAAGCCCTACCTTTAAAACAAACCACACAAAGGGAGAGAGAGATCCCAAGAAAAAAAGAGGGTCTACAAACCCAACGAAGGGAATGTTTATGGGAGACCATCCACCCAAAAACAACACCACCCCTATGGCAGAAAGGGAAAGCACCTCTACATACCACTCAACCAACGGAAAGAGACCGAATTTTATGCCCCCGTATTCTACGGTAAAGCCAGTTACAAGCTCTGCCTCCGCTTCCTGAATATCAAAGGGTACCCTTCCTGTTTCTGCCAAAAGAGCAAAAAGGTATATCACAAAGGCTATTGGCTGAAGCCATATATACCAGAGCTTTTGCTCTATTTGATTTTGCACTATCTCGTAGGTGGATAGTGTGCCAGCCAGTATTATTGGACCCATTACCGCAAAGGTGATCACCACCTCATAGGAAACTATGATCCCCGCCTTTCTCATACTCCCTATTAGAGCATACTTGGAGTTGGATGCCCAACCAGCTAAAGCTATGGCGTAAACCGTCATTGAGCCGAGGGCAAAGACCAGCAAAAGTCCCACGTTCACGTCCGTAAGAATGGGCTTGACCTTTAGGCCAAAGACCTCAAACTCCGGACCAAAGGGAACCACCGCAAAGACCAAAACTGCGGGCACCAAAGCTAAGACCAACGCTAAGTTGTATAAAAACCTATTGCCAGACCTTGGAAAGATATCTTCCTTGGTTATAAGCTTTAGCCCATCTGCCAGAGGTTGAAGCAGTCCGTGCCAACCCACCACCATAGGACCGGGTCTTCTTTGGATGTGAGCTGCCACTTTTCTTTCTACGAGCGTAAGATAGGCTCCCAAACCGAGGACTACTGCCAAGATTACCAGGATCTTTATACCCATTACTATCAGTTGAGCCAAAAGCCCTTCCATCAGCACCTCCAAAAAGGCTTAATTAGTTTATCACATCACCTGTCTATTTCTCCTACCACTGGGTCCAAACTTGCCAACACCGCCACCGCATCTGCGATCACTCTGTCTTTCATAAGCTTTGGATAGACGCAGAGGTTATACATAGAGCCAGGCCTTATCTTCACTCTGTAAGGCTTTACACCGCCGGTGGAGTATATGTAAAATCCAAGCTCACCCCTTGGATTCTCACCGGAAGAGTATATCTCCCCTTCTGGAACCTTCAGTCCTATGCCGTCCAAAGATAGCTTTAGCTTCTTTGGATCTGGAGATTCTGCAAAGAAGGGTGCGGACTTGGGCATGCTCTCAAGCTTTCTTACGCACTGCTCTATGATCTTTAAGCTCTGGCGCATTTCCTCCAACCTCACAAGATACCTATCATAAACATCGCCGTTTTCACCCACTGGAATGTCAAACTCTACCCAAGGATAGGCATCGTATGGTTCAAACTTTCTGATGTCGTAGGGAATGCCAGAACCCCTTGCCACCGCACCCGTTAGTCCGTAGAAGTACACGTCCTCTTTGTCGATCACACCCACTCCCACGTTTCTTCTAAGCCATATTCTGTTCCTGCTAAGAATGGTCTCCCAGTCCTTTAGCTCTTTTGGAAACCTCTTTACGAAGGCTTTTATCACCTCAAGGGCACCTTCTGGCAAGTCCATCCTAACCCCGCCTATTCTTGGATAGCTTATGGTCAGCCTTGCACCCGTAATGCCCTCTATTATGTCCATAAGCTTTTCCCTTTCTTTGAAAGCGTACAAAAAGATAGTAAGAGCTCCTATGTCCAAGGCGTAGGTGCCAAGCCAAAGAAGGTGGGAGTTTATTCTTTGAAGCTCAGACATCATAGTCCTTATATACTTTGCCTTTTCTGGAACCAGATCCTCTATACCCAAAAGCCTTTCTACCGCAACAACCCAAGCTTGGTTTGAACAGAGGGCGGATATGTAATCCATCCTGTCTGTATAGACCAAAAACTGGTTATACATCTCGTTTTCTGCAAGCTTTTCCACCCCTCTGTGAAGCTGTCCAAGGATCACATCGCACTGGACAACCCTTTCCCCCTCTAAGTCAAACAAAAACCACATGGTGCCGTGGGTTCCAGGATGTAAAGGCCCCCAGTTTAAAACAAGCTGTGCTTTCTTCTTTAGCCTTCTCTTTTGCGTTATCTCAAGGTCTTCCAAAGTAGGCACTGGAGTGTGCATTCGGTCGTAGTTCATAAGACCCTGAAGGTTATCACCCCATAGCACTTCGTTTAAAGATGGGAGATACTCGTTGGCATAACCCTCCAAAGGAAAGTCCTTCCTCAGAGGATGATATTGATAAGTTTCCCACATAAAGGCCCTTACTAAATTTTCGTGCCCTTCGTACATAATGCCGAACATGTCATAGCACTCCCTCTCTGCCCATTTTCCTGCAAACCAGAGCTTTTCAACAGAAGGTAAAGTTCCATCCGTCCAAGTTTTTACCACTACCCTCTTCCTTTCATCCACGTTGTAAAGGATGTAAAAAGCCTGAAAACGTGGAGACTTTTCTGGAAAATCCACCACCGAGTGATCTATGAAAAGCTTGTAGCCTTTTTCTTCTTTGAGAGTTCTTAGAAGCTCTATGAGCTGGTCTTTTGGTATATGAAGGTTTGTTATAGTGGGTTTTACTTCAATCTCTAAGCTTGGAAATCTTTTCTTTAACTCAATAAAATCCTCTTCCTTAGCCCAAGGCATCCTTTACCTCCTAAGAACTAATCAATGTATTCCTCTTCAAACTGCCAATCAAGTATGCCTTTACGCCACGCGTACAGTAGCCCGTAGGTAAGTATGAAAATAAACAAAAACATCTCCACAAACCCAAAGATTCCCAAATATCTATATACAACAGTCCAGGGAAAGAGAAAGGCAGCTTCTATATCAAAGAGCAAAAGAAGAAGACCCAAAAGGTAATAACCCTGATGGAAGGTAGTTTGAGCGGACTTATCGTAGAGTGGCACACCACACTCGTAAGGATAGTCTTTCAAAGAAGAGGGCGCCTTTGGACCAAGCAGGTAATTTAAAAACACCATAAGCAACGCAATGCCAAGCATAACAAAGGCAAAAGCAAGGAATCCCAAATAATCCATCAATCTACCTCCTAAATAACATTTCTGAAAGGGGGCTTATGTAATCCCAGAGTATCATAGGAAGCATCCCAAGAACTATTAGAGATACTGCCATGATAGCCATGGACAGCTTCTCAAAACCTGTGGGGTTGAATGTTAACTTCTTTTCCTCTTCCTTCATGTACATTAGAACTACCAACCTAAGATAATAGCCCGTTGATATACCCACTCCTACTATCATTAGGATGGCTACCCACCAGAGAGCTTCAAAGGATAGGGACATAAAAACAAGAGCCTTTACGAAAAACCCTACCGTAGGAGGAACCCCCAGTAGAGAAAGAAGGCTTACTGCAAACACAAGCGCCAAAAAAGGCTGAGAAAGTCTAAGACCGCTGAACTCTTGTATTTGATTTTCCCATGCACCACTGCGCTCAAGGACTGCCAAAACCAAAAAGCTAAGCATACCCATTATGGAGTAAGCGAGTAAGAAATATACAACAGCCTTGACTCCTATGGTTTCTGCCACAGAAATACCCGCAAGTATAAAGCCAGAGTGGGCTATAGAGGAGTATGCCAGCATACGCTTCACATCCTTTTGGACCAAGGCTACCACATTCCCGTACAAGAAGGTGATCACTGCAAGAACGGCCAAAGTTATAACCCAAGTTTTATGGAAGCTCTCCTGAACTAAAGGCATTACCCTAATAACAGGCGCAAAGAAGGCTATTTTTCCCACGCTTGCCATGTAGGCAGTTATAGGAGTGGGAGCTCCTTGATAGGCATCTGGAAGCCAAAAGTGAAAGGGAACCACACCTATCTTTATAGCAAAGCCAAAGAGAAAGAGTATAAGACCGAGTATTAGCAACTCCTTGTTGGGACCGTCAAGGTGCAGTATTTGCCTAAGGTCCATAGAGCCACCGTAAAGATAAAGAAAAACTGCCCCATAAGAGGCTAAGGCAATACTTAGGCCTCCAAGGATAAGATACTTAAAGGCTCCTTCTTTTGAATTGAAGTCCTTCTTTTGAAGGGCGGTCATTATGTAAAAAGAAACAGAAACAGCCTCCAAGGCGATGTATATAAGCAGAAGGTTGTATGAGCTTACAAGGATCATACTGCCCAACAGGGAGAAAGAAAGTATGTAGTAAAACTCACTGTAAATTGACCTTTTAAACTTCTGATACTCATACGTAAAAGCCAGCAGGACTATGGTTAGGAGTATCATAAATACGTGAAGGAGTGAGGAAAACTGATCTCTCACGTAAAGGTTATAAAAAGTTTCGCCTTTCAGGTCAAAGTTTAGCAGTACGTATAAAAGAGCGATTAGGTAGCCCATAATACTTATGCCAATAGCCAAACGGTGCGAGATCCTCTTAAGGATAATGTCTAAGGTGAAAAGAATAAAACCGGTTATTAAAACTATTAGCTCTGGAAAGAATAAGGCAAGGTTTGGATACTCAATGGAAATGAGGCTCTTTATCTCCATGAAATCCCCCCTGCAACTTTCACTAATTGGCTTAAGACCGCGTCTATGTATGCATCAAAGAAAGAGAAAAAGAGAAAGGGAAAGAGACCAACCAAAAACATGGGAAGAACCACTAAAAGGAAGGCCAAAAGCTTGAACCCCCTAACATCTACAAAATGAACAAGCCTTCCCTCTTCCTTTGTATCCAAGTAAAGAGTTTTCATAAGATAGAGCATGTAAAGTACGCTGAAGAAGGCACCGGCGATTACCAACAGTGCAAGCTGGAGGGTGTATTCTTTAGCTCCCATGATGGTAAGGAACTTGCCCCAGAAGGAAGAGCCTCCGGGAAGACCCATAGAAGAGAAGGCGGTTATGCCTACCAAAAAGGCAAAGACAGGCATAAACCTTATGCTTCCCCTAAGGGCATGCATGTTAAAGCTGTGAAGTCTGTTGTAAATAAAGCCAGCCATCATAAACAAAGAGGCGGAGGTCAAACCGTGCGCAAACATTTCTATAATGCTCGCTCTTAGTCCTTCTTTGTTCAGAAGGAACATGCCAGCCACCACAAAACCCATATGGCTTACTGAAGAGTAGGCAACAAAACGCTTTACATTGTTTTGACTGATGGTAAACCAAGAGGCAAAAACTATGGTTGCTATCCCCCAAAGGACGAGAAGGGGCATAAGGAAAACGGATTCCTTTGGAAATAGACCTATGTTAAACCTAAGAAGGGCGTAGGTTCCCATCTTCAAAAGTATGGCTGCAAGCACCACAGAGCCAGCGGTGGGAGCTTCACCGTGCGCGTCCGGAAGCCAAGTGTGAAAGGGCACTATAGGGGTCTTTACCGCAAAGGCTACAAAGAAGAGTAAAAATAGAAACACACCAAAAGCCAGATCGTACTGGTTTTTCAAAAGCTCAAAGTATGAGAACGAAAATTTACCAAACTGTTTGTAGTGGTGCGTAGAAAGGCTAACTATGCCCAAAAGCAAAAACAGTGAAGAGACGAAAATGTAGATAAAGAACTTATAGGCGGAGTACAGCCTGAGCTTGTAGCCCCATATACCTATCACAAAGAACATAGGAATTAGGGTTAGCTCGTAGAAAACGTAGAAAACTATTAGGTCCCAGCTGGTGAATACGCCCACAAGGGCGGCCTCAGACAGTAAAAACCAGGCGTAGTATTCTTTTAGCCTATGGTTTATCTGATGATCCCTCAAAGACCAACTGATGGCAACAAAAGAAACAAGAGTGGTTAGGATGTACATAAAGTATGAAAGGCCATCTGCGCCAAGGGCAAGCTTTAGGTTTAGCTCCTCAATTAGCACAAGCTCTTGATAAAACTGCACCTTATGGGATTTTGAAAAGTCAAAGTAAAAAAGGGATATCAGAGAAACAATCAAAGTCAAACCAGAAGAGATTAAAGCGATCCACTTAGAGTATCTCTCCTCCAAAAACACTATAAGCAGTATTCCCACAAGGGGTATAATCATACTAATAGGTATGAAGGGAATACTTGCCCAATCCATGGCTCACTCCATAAAGTAGATAATGATAGCTATCAACACCACCAAACCCAAAAACAGAAAGGCTACGTAGTTGTTTAGAAAACCAGTTTGTATTAGGCTGGCTCTTTTGCCAAACCTAAAGGAAAGCTTGGCAACGCCATTTACGAACAGATCAACAGTAAAAACATCCAGCTTTATCCAAAGGAACTTAACCACACGGAAGTAAATGAAGTTCGTAAGATTTATAAAACCATCTATGATGAACCTATCTCCAGCTGTAAACAGGGCTTTTGATGCTTTCATATATCCTCCTGCCAGTATTTTGTGGTATAGCTTTTCAGTGAAGAACTGCTCCTTAAAAGTCGTGTGCATGGGCTTTAAAGATTGATAGAGCTTCTCAGGATCTAATACCTTCTTCACAAACACCAAATAAGCTATCCCTATACCTGCTAAAGCTATAACCACAGAACTTATTGCCACATCCAAGTGTATCTCTTTCTTGTCCCCCAATACACTCATATACCACCCTTCAAAAAATCCTACCACCAAAGAACCTACAGCCAGTATGAGCATGGGTATTAGCATGATTGATGGACTCTCTTGTGGCTCCTCCTCAAAATGTTTTTTATGCCTCTCCTCCCCATAAAACATCACAAATCCTTCCCTGAATATGTAATACGCCGTTAAAAAGCTTACAAAGCTTACAAAAAGCCCTAAACTAAAGGATGCCTCGTAAGCACTGCCTATTATTAAATCCTTGCTCCAAAAGCCTGAAAAAGGAAAAATGCCAGCCAAAGCTAAAGCCCCTACAAAAAAGCTTGCATAGGTCAAAGGCATGTACTTTTTCAAACCACCAACCTCGTATATGTCATGTGCATGATGGTGAAAGGCGTGTATGATTGAACCAGCTGCAAGAAATAGCAAAGCTTTAAAAAAGGCGTGTGTGGTAAGATGAAACATCGCCGAGCTTTTGTCCCCTATGCCAAGGGCTAAAAACATCAAACCTAGCTGGCTCATGGTGGAAAAGGCTATGATCTTCTTTATGTCTGTGTGAGATGTGGCTGCAAGAGAAGCAAACAAAGCTGTTAGCCCCCCAATCACCGCCACCACCTTCAAGCTCTGTGGTGCAGACTCAAAGATGGGATAGAGCCTTGCAACCATATACACCCCTGCTGCAACCATTGTGGATGAGTGAAGCAATGCAGATACAGGTGTTGGACCTGCCATGGCGTTTGGCAACCACGTGTGAAGAGGAAACTGTCCAGACTTTCCTACCGCACCACCAAAAAGTAGCAAAACAGCCAGTCCAAGAAGGCTTGCATCTACCGTATTTACCTTTCCAAAGATATCAAGAAGGTTCAAGCTTCCAAAAAGATAAAACACTACGAAAATGCCAAAAAGGTAAAGCCAATCTCCTATTCTGTTCATTACGAAGGCTTCAAAGGCGGAGTTTGTGGCGTATTTTTGCTGATGGAAGTATCCGATAAGAAGGTAAGAAGCAAGGCCCACACCTTCCCAACCGAAGAACATACCAAGAAGGTTGTCCGAGAGCACGATCATGAGCATAGAAAAGAGGAAGAAAGACAGGTATGCGTAGAACTTGTAGGTCCATAGGCCAAAGAGGTTTTGCATGTATCCGATGGAGTAGATGAATATCAGCGTAGCTATAAAGCAGACCAAGGAGGCGGTCAAAGAAGAAAGGGCGTCAAAGTAAAGGCCAAGCCTTAAGGTGTAGTTTCCGAGCGGGATAAATTCATAAAGTGGCACAGAGAATGGAGAGGAGAGAGCTTTTGTTGATGCTGGGATAGAAAGAAGAAAGGCAAAAATAGATCCAAGCACTGTGATTATGGCAGAGGCTAAATCCCCTATCCTCCTTCCAAATAGGCCTACTATTAAAAAGGAAAGCAAAGGTAGTAAAACTATAAGGACTGCTTCCATCCTAATCCCTCAGTTGGGTGATTTCTGAAGAGCCTTCATAGCCTCTTAGTCTGAATATGGCTACTACCAGGCCCAGACCAACAGCTACTTCTGCTGCTGCCACTGTTAGCACGAAAAGGGCAAATATCTGCCCTTCCACCCCACCCACTATTCTATCCATGCTAACAAAGCTTAGATTAACCCCGTTTAACATAAGCTCTGTGCTCACCAAAAGGGTTATGAGGTTTTTCCTTATGATAACACCAAAGAGACCTGAAAGGAATAAAAAAATGCTTATAAGGATATAAGCTAATTCTATCGTCACTCCTCTTTCCTCCCGAGGATGATGGCTCCGATCATTGCGGTTAAAAGTATAACAGAAGCCACCTCGAAAGGAAAGAGATAGTTGGTAAATAAAGTTTTGCCCACACTTACTATGTTGTCTTCAGTGGGCACTTTTTGAGAAGTTTGAAAATTACCCCTTAAAACCATGTACGAAATAGCTCCAAAGGAAAAAACAAAAAAAGGGAAAGCGATCAAAGCTTCTTTTTTGTAGATTCCCTCAAACTTCTTTATCTTTTCCCAAGGTATGGTGGTGATCACAAGCACGTAAAAGACTATTATGGCAACTGCGTAGATGATAAGCTGAAGCCCCGCCAGAAGCTCCGCTCCCAGATGTAGGAACATACCCGCCACAGCCAGTATTACAGAAAGAAAGGCAAGGATAACGTGGACTGGATTTTTGAGAAAGAGCGTACCAAAGACAGAAGCCAAAAGCCATACAGCCAAAAAGCCAAATATCAACCACTCCACCTTATCTTCCCCCAAAGTTTTTCTCTATGTGCATCGTCTATCCATATTCTATCGGGTTCTTCTCCCCTCCTTCTCTTCCAATCTATAGAATTTTCTTCAAGATTTTCCATCCTCAAAACCGCGCTCCTTCTTGAATAGCCCGCCAACTCGTAAAGGTCCGTCATAGTAAGACAACCTACTGGACAGGCATCCACGCACAGACCGCAGAAAAGACAATTCAGCAAGTTCATGTCAAACCTGACCACTTTCTTGGAGCCGTCCGGCATTTGGATCGCCTCTATCCTAAATAGAGTAGGCATCGGGCATGCAGTCTGGCACATGTAACAGGCAACGCACCTGCTTTTGCCCTTTTCGTAGCTCATGAACTTTTCTATAGCCTTGAGAGAGTCTGGCTCCGTCCCATCCCACACAAAATGCCCATGGGCCCCCCTATAACGCTTGGGAGGAGTGAGCTTTTCCACCGGATAATTTGTGGTAATAGGTTTTCTAAACAGGTTTTTGAGTGTTACCGAAAGGCCCTTTACAAAATCTACAAACAGGACAGTTTCCAATAAGTTCAAAAAAGCCTTCCTGTCTACCTTTTTTATAGCCATGGCAGAACTATTTTAAACCAGCTGTAAATTTTAGCAAAACTTTATGATAAAGATCATTCAGTAAGGGATTTTGAAAAGCAAACTTAAGCTTTAAACTGCTCTAATGAGATCTTAGAATATTAGCTATGCAGTTAAAAGACTACTACAAGATCCTTGGAGTTGAAAGGAAAGCAACAAAAGAGGAGATTAAAAAAGCCTACAGAAGGTTAGCTAAAGAGTGGCATCCTGACGTGAATTCAGACCCAAAGGCAGAGGAAAGGTTCAAAGAGATAAACGAAGCTTATTACGTACTCTCTGACGACGAAAAAAGGAGAGAATACGACCGCTTACTTCAAAGCGGGGACGAAAAGGCATACAAAGACTTTATGGAATACATACAGGATTTTTTAGAAAGCATATGGCAGGGTATGAGAAAATCGCCCAAACCTAAGAGAGGACAGGATATTAGACTAAAGCTTGAGCTTGAGTTAGAAGAGGCTTTTTTGGGATGTGAAAAGATTATAGAATATGAAAGATGGATAGATTGTCCTACTTGCAACGCAAAGGGTTATGTTGGTGAGTTGCAAAAGGAGGTTTGTAGGGCTTGCGAGGGTACAGGAAGAAGAGTTAGTGGGATATTTAGCTTTCCAAGACCTTGTTCTGTCTGCAAGGGCAAAGGATACATAGTTAAAAATCCTTGCCCAACTTGTGGCGGAAGGGGTAGGGTTGCCAAGCACAGCACAGTAAAGGTGAAAATACCACCGAGGACAGAGGAAGGAGAAGTTTTGAAGGTAGTTGGCATGGGTCATCATGGAGAAAGGGGCGGAGAGCCAGGAGATCTATATCTGAGGGTGTCTTTTAAGAAACATCCAATTTTTAAAAAAATAGGCAAAGACCTACACATAGAAAAGCTCATATCTTTTCCTTTAGCGGTGTTGGGTGGGACTACAAAAATAAAAACCCTTGGAGGAGAAGAGTTTGAGATATTCGTTCAACCTGGAACTGAATGTGGTTCTACAAAAACTATTCCAGGTTTGGGTTTTTCCGAAGACGGAAACTTGATAATCACCTTTAGGGTGGAAATTCCTAAGAATCCAAGTAAGAAACTGAAAAGAATTCTTTTAGACTTGGCCAAGGAGCTAGGAGAAGAGGGCGTGGAAAAGCCCCCCACCTTGCTTGATAGCTTGAAAAAACTACTTTCCTAACTCTTTTTTAACTTCCTCTGCTATTTTTATAAACTTTTCCATCTCTTCCACATGCTGATCTCTTAGAGTTATCATAGCATCCTCGTGCCCAGCCATACCACACATGGCTATAGTAAAGCAATCTGTCTCAGCTCTTATGATCTTTAGGGCTACGTTAGCATAGTGGCAATGAACGCCTACAAATATACAGGCTTTTATCTTGTTATGCCATATGGTAAGGTTTGGATGGTTGGGGTTTATCTCAACCGCTGGGTTTATTTTTGGGTACTTTGGTCTGTAGTCGTACATAGGTATTATCTTAGCATTTAGCACTTGAGCCATTTTTCTAACAAGCTTAGCTTTTTCCTTGGCTTCTTCGTTCCAAGCGTAAAGTACTTGAGGACCTGGGAATATGGTGGCGTTGGGAAGCGTCAGCATAGCCTTAGCCGCTTCTCTCATAGCTATCTCTTCATCCACTATTTCGTTAAACATAAGAGCTTTACCAGGTGGTGGGTTTAACATTCCCTCGTACACTGCCACCGGATAGGGTGAATAAGCTGATGGACCTAAAGTTGCCATGAGCTACCTCCTAGCTTATTTTTCTGCATGAACTGCTGGCATTACCATGTGAATAGCGTTACGTTTCAGAAGGTTAACACAAACATAGACACAGAGGCCACATCCCTTGCACCTTTCGGGAATTACGTAAGCGTGATGCTCCTCGTCCGAATACATCAAAGTGTTAGGTTCTGGGCAGAAAAGAGTGCACTGTTTGCAATTGTACTTAGAACACTCTTCGTATATTACTTCTGCCACATAGTACATTTATCTGCCTCCTTTCACTTAATGGGTTATTTATAAGTTATCTTATGGGTTAAAAATGTCAAGTTAGTATAGGGGCTGTTCTAAAAATCCTTCACAAAAGTAAAGAATAAAGCCAGAGGGCTATCATGTGGAAATTTCACCAAACTT
>NZ_DAIQAX010000004.1:58605-120598 GCF_036781485.1 Thermocrinis sp. | reverse complement strand
GGTGGAGAAGGTAATGTCCGCAAAAGTCTCTTTGTCTACGGTCACCCTCCAAGCGTGGGCTGGCAATGTGGCAACTCCCATAAGTGCTGCCATAGCTAAAAGGCTCTTCTTCATGCTACTACCCTCCTTAAAGGTTTTTGATGGTTTTAATGATAGCATGTTTAAAAAAGTTTGTCAAGTGTTTTTTTTATTTGCGGATTTGCAGTTAGTTTTTTAAGCTTTTTTATTTTCAGTATTTTTCGGTTTTTAGACGTTTTGCAAGTTTGCAAAAGTTTTTAATCGGAGATGGAGCTGATCAGATCAACCCACTTTTTGATGTTGGTCTCTATTGAATAGTTCTTTGCGGTGTTTATTGCGTTTTCAGAGAGCCTTGAGTATTCTTCCTTGCTTATGTTTATCATTCTTTCAAGCTTTTGGGCTATTTCTTCTTTGTTATCCACTTTGGCACTAAAGCCATTAAAGCCGTCTATCAGATATTCCCCAATGCCTCCTGCCAAGGTGGAAAGAACCACTTTACCACAGGCCATAGCCTGCAAAACACTGCCCGCAATGCCTTCGGACCTTGAAGTGAGGATAAAGTAATCTCCAGCTTGAAGGATCTTTTCTACATCTTCCCTATAACCGAGAGGTATTACAAAATCCTCAAGGTTGAACCCTTTTATAGTTTCCAGCGCTTGCTCCGAATCTGTATCCTTTCCAGCCAATATTAGCCTTACGTTTCTGTATTTTTTAACTATCTGTGAAAAAACTTCCAAAAGCACATCTTGTCCCTTCCTCCAAGGTTGCCAATTGGCAACATTTACAAAAACTTTATGTTCTTTCCCCAAGCCAAGCTTTTTTCTGTATTCTTCCCTCAGCTCCTCCGAAGGTTTGAACCTTGAAAGGTCAATTCCCGACTCTATAACCACGATCTTCTTTGGAAAAAAGTCAATGTTTATAAGATGCTCTGCTACCCTTTTGGAAACTACAACTATCTTATCCACAAACCTATACTTAAGATGCTTCGAGAAAAAGGAAGGAGTAAAGCCAGACCTTCTAAGGGCTATTATCTTAGGTTTCTTCTTCAAAAACGGCAGTATGGCAATTACGTAATTTAAAGACCAAGAAGAGTTGGCTATCAAAACATCGTAGTTTCCCTCTTTGACAATGTGGTAAAGCCTTAAGTAATTCTTTATGTTAAACCTTCTTTTGCTGCCGTTGTCCACCTCGTAAAACTTTAGCTCAACCTTCCCTCTTAGCCTTTCTATCATCTCTTTGTGTCCAAAGGCTAAGGCAAGATGCACTTCAAAATGTTTGCTAAGGTGTAGTGTGTTTAAGTAGGTCTGTTCCTTTGTTCCACACCATCCGAGGCTATCTATAACTTCTAATATCTTCATCGGGTTAAGATATAATATAGTTTATGATAAGGCACTTTATTGACCTTTGGGACATTACGCCAGAAGAGGGATGGGCCATACTTAAAAGCTCTATGGCTATCAAAAAGGGGGAGGACAAAGAGATGTATTTAAGAGGCAAGTATTTTGCTTTGATTTTTACCAAACCGTCCACAAGGACTAGAGTGTCCTTTGAGGTAGGCATAAGGGCTTTGGGTGGGGAGGTTATCTTTCTTCAAGAGCAGAGTCTTCAGTTAGTAAGAGGAGAGGATCTCAAGGACACTGCCCGAACACTCTCAAGATACTTAGACTGTCTTATAGTTCGCACCGATTCTCACGAAAAGCTAAAAGAGATAGCCTCTTATTCGTCCATACCGGTTATAAACGCCCTAACGGACATGTCCCATCCTTGCCAGGTTTTGAGCGATGTTTTTACCCTTTATGAGCGTTTTGGGGAGGATATAAAAAAGCTCAAGATCGCCTATGTGGGTGATGGGAACAACCTTTGCAACACATGGCTTGTAGGTGCAGGGCTTTTTGGTCTTAACCTGTTTGTAGCTACTCCCGAAGGGCACGAGCCTTCCTCTTATTACTACCAAGCGGGAGAGGATCTGTGCAAGATCACAGGGGGAAGTATATATCTAACTCCCAACCCGGTAGAAGCGGTCAAAGATGCGGATGTGGTTTATACGGACGTTTGGGTCAGCATGAACCAAAACAGAACCGAAGAGAAGCTTTTGGCCCTTAAACCCTATCAGGTAAATGGCGAGCTTTTAAAGCACGCAAAGGAAAGTGTTTTGGTAATGCACTGCCTTCCTGCCAGAAAGGGGGAAGAGATAACCGAAGACGTTTTTGAAAATTATGCGGACTTTATCTTTACTCAGGCAGAAAACAGGATGTATGCTCAGATGGGACTTTTAAAGTTCTTGCTCACTCAACAGTAACGGTTTTTGCCAAGTTTCTGGGTTGATCCACGTCTAAACCCAAGTAGTCCGCTATGTAATAGGCAAAAAGTTGAAGGGGGACGACCGTCAAAAAGGGTGTTAGGTCCTCGTGGCAATTGGGAATGCCTATAAAGTCCGCCGAGAGCCTTTGAATCTCTTTATCTTCCTTAAAGCCTACGGATATAACTATGCCCTTCCTTGCCAAAACTTCCTCTATGTTTGAAATTATCTTTTCATGTACTCTGTCTTTTGGTGCCACAACTACCACTGGCATGTTCTCGTCAATTAGAGCTATGGGTCCGTGTTTCATCTCCCCCGCAGGGTAGCCTTCCGCATGGATGTAAGATATCTCTTTTAACTTTAGTGCCCCTTCCAAAGCTACAGGGTAGCTGAGGTATCTTCCCAAATAAAGCGTATTTTTGCTTTTAGTGTATTTGAGTGCTACCTCCCTTATGCTTTCGCTTTCTGAAAGCACATCTTCCATAAGGTGGGGTATCTTCAGGAGCTCGTCCGTGAGATTTTCTCTTTCTGAATGCTCGCTTATGGCTAAGGAAAAGAGAACTGCCAGCTGGCAGGTAAAGGTTTTTGTGGCCGCCACGCCTATCTCCGGTCCTGCGTGGGTGTATAGGGTATAGTCCGATTCTCTGCTTAAGGCACTTCCCATAACATTAACGATAGATAAAAGCTTGGCTCCCTTCTCCTTTGCTGATAGGGCAGAAAATCTGGTGTCTGCAGTTTCACCAGACTGGGATATGGCAATCACCAAGTCTTGCGGATCTATCGGATTGTCTGCGTATCTTAGCTCAGAAGCATAAATTACCTCCACAGGCACCCCCAAAAACTTTTCAAGCCAGTATTTTCCAACAAGCCCCGCATGGTAAGAAGTACCACAGGCTGTTATGAGTATCCTTCTAAATTCCTTTAAAGAAAAGGGAAGCTCGTAATCTCTGGATAGGTATCCTTTTATGGTATCTGCCACCACCCTGGGCTGTTCAAAGATCTCTTTTAGCATAAAGTGTTTGAAACCTCCCTTTTCTGCGGCTATGATGTCCCAGTGGATCCTTATGGGCTCTTTCACCTTTGGGTTTCCCTCAAAGTCATAAATGCTTACCCCTTCGGGTGTTAAATCCACCACCTCCCCATCATCCAAAGGTATTATGTTTTTGGTAAAGGGGATTAAAGCGGGTATGTCAGAAGCTAAAAAGTTTTCTCCTTCTCCCAAGCCTACAACAAGGGGACTACCGTATCTTACCCCAACTATACGACCAGGTTCTAAGGGTGTATAGACTGCAAAGGCGTATGCTCCTTTTAGCTTGGGAAGGGATTTAAAAACCGCTTTTAAAAGGTCTCCCTTGTAGTTTAAGGATATAAGATGGACTATGGCCTCCGTGTCCGTTTCTGATTTATATTCTATGCCCTTTGAGATGATAAATTCCTTCAGCTCTCTGTAGTTTTCTATTATGCCGTTATGTACTAAAGCAAAGCGCCCTTCCTGGTCTGTGTGGGGGTGGGCGTTCAGCTCGCATACGCCCCCGTGGGTAGCCCATCGGGTGTGTCCTATGCCAAGGGTAGCGTCTAATTGTTTGCCCCAAAGACTTCTTACTAGCTCCCTTATCTTCCCAACCTTTTTTTCTACAAAGATCTTACCATCCTCTAAAAGAGCCACACCAGCAGAATCGTAGCCTCTATACTCAAGTCTTTCCAACGCTTCCAAAAGTATAAAAACCGCCTTTCTTTTTCCTGTGTATCCTACTATTCCGCACATAGGACTTTATTTTAAACTGGTTAAGCGTTAAATTAATTCAAGTTATGGCTGTAAGGAAAATTCGTAGCTATCCAGACCCAATTCTAAAGACACCCACCCTTAGGGTGGATGTTATAGATGAGGACATAAAAAAGCTTGTGGAAGACATGTTTGATACTATGTATGCAGAAGATGGGGTGGGCTTGGCTGCCAATCAGATAGGTGAGCCCCTTCGCCTTATGGTTATAGACACCACCCCAAAGAAAGAGAGCCCTCCCCTAAAGCTCGTCCTGATAAACCCAGAGCTTATTCACGCAGAAGGGACTATAAGGTATAGAGAAGGGTGCCTTTCCTTCCCGGGTTTAACTGTAGAGGTAGAAAGATACAGAAAGGTAAGGTTGAAAGCTCTGAACCTTGAAGGAGAAGAAAAGGAATACGAGCTTGAAGGCTTCCCAGCTATAGTTTTCCAGCATGAGTTGGACCACTTAAACGGCATTACTTTCATAGACAGAGTAAATGGCTTAAAGAGGAGGTTAGCTCTTGAAAAATACTACAAACTCCAAAGACAACGTTCCAGAGGTTGAGCTTTTAAAGTTTTACCCTTTTGAGATAAGCAGTAAAAAGCCAAGGCTTTTGGGCTATGCAGAAGTTAGGGTAGGAGAGGTGATAATAAAGGGTATAAAACTCTTTCAGGCAAAAAACGGAGGGTTATTCATACAGCTTCCCACTGTAAATTTTGACGGTCAAGAGTATCCTGTGGTAGAACTAAGGTCAAAAACACTTCTTGACAGAGTAAGGAGGGAGGTGGTAGATTACTACAAGGCTTTAGAAAATGTTTAAAGGTTATGCCTTTTTTATAACCTCTTCTATTTCTTTCTTGGCTGTAGCGATAATTGGACTTTTTCACCTGAAGGAGAAGGGCACTGTTTACTTTCTCTTACTTGCCATCACAGGCTTTCTGTTTGCCATAGCTTTTACTCAGTTTGTTCTGAACGCTGCAAAAAGCTTATACCAAGAATACAAAAAGGAGGGCAACCTATTTACCTTTCTCTTTGAGTTCTTTGCAAGCCTAAGGCTTGCTATATTTTTGATGATAACCATAGGAATCCTTTCTATGCTTGGCTCTACGTACATACAGCAAGGGAAAACTTACGATTTTTATGTTCAAGAGCACGGACCACAAATAGCTTCTTGGATATGGAAGCTTTGGTTGAACGATGTGTTTCATTCTTGGTATTACATACTCTTCATAGTCCTTTTGGCTATAAACCTGATCCTTTGCTCCTACAAAAGACTGCCAAGCGTGTGGAAGCATGCCTTTTCAAAGGAGAGATTTCAAAGGTTAGATGAGCATCTTGAAAAGCACCTAAAACCCGTGGAGGTGATGGTAAATCCAGACAAAAACAAGGTCATTAAGTTCTTGCAATCCAAGGGATTTAAGGTTTTTGTAGAAGAAAAGGGGGAAAGGACGTTCTTTTACGGAGAAAAGGGAAAATACTCTCGCCTTGGGGTTTATGTGGTCCATATAGCCCTGCTTATCATAATGGCTGGAGCTTTGATAGATGCCCTCTTTGGCAAGAGGGGGACGGTGGTAGTGGTTGAGGGCTTAAGGGAAAACGTTATGCAGTCTCTGGATGGTAAAAAATCCTACAGGCTCCCCTTTCAGATAAAGCTTGAGTCCTTTCATATAGTCTCTTATGAGGAAGAAGCAAAAAGGAAAGGGAAGGAGTTTAAAGGAGATCCAAAGATAAAAGATGCCATAGCCAGTTTTGAAAGCAATATTGAAATCATTGAGGGTGGAAAGGTGATAAAGGAAGGTCTGGTTGCGGTAAATGCTCCCTTTGAACACGGACCCTACAGGATATTTCAGGCAACCTACGGACTCACCGGAGAAGCTGGATGGGTAAAACTCTCGGTCTTTGACAGGAACATCCTTCCCAAAGATCCAAAAAGAGCTTTTTTGGGAGAGGTGGAGATAAAGGCGGGTCAGGTAGTAGAATTCAAGGACATGCTCTTGTCCATAGACAGGTCTGTTTTAAACCTTGAGGACGAAAAGGCTGGCTTTGAAGGGGATCTTAAACCAGCTCTGGTTATAAAAGTTCTAAAGGATGGTAGAGATTACAACGTGCCAGTCATATACTCTCCAGAGCTTACAGTTTTTGCCTTTTCTCAGATACAAGAACTTAGAGACTTTCCTTACATAATGTTTTTGGAAGGCTTTAGGCCACGGTTTTTCAGTGGTTTTCAAATCTCTTACAGCCCAGGCTCTCCCATCATCTGGATCGGATCCATTCTTTTGGTGTTGGGATTGATTCTTGCTTTCTACACAATTCATCGCAAAGTTTGGGCAAGATTGGAAGGAAATACGCTTAAAATATCCTTTTGGTCCCATAAGTTGAAGGAGGAGTTTAGAAAGAGCTTTTTAGATTCTTTGAGGGAACTGGGAGATGTTAAAGAAGCTTCTGGAGAAAGGTAAAGCAATAGCTTTATTGCCTTCCCTTAGCCTGTTTGTGGGAGCGGTGTTTCTTGGTTTTTATGGTATATACGTGCTTTTTGAGACGCTCTACAAGGTCTTAACAGACGAAAGCGCAAGAGATACAGCGGTGCTAGCTACAAAGTTTATATCCGTAATGGACATCCACCTTCTTTCGGTAATTCTTTACATATTCGCTGTGGGCTTATACGAGCTCTTTGTAGGAGAGTTAAAACTTGCCCCTTGGCTAAAGATAGAAAACATAGACCAACTAAAGTCTAAATTAACAAGCGTTATAGTTCTTATACTTGCTATTACCTTTACCAAGAATTTTGTAGAGTGGAAAAATCCACTGGATACTTTGCTTTTTGGCTTAGCGGTATCTGCGGTAATTGGCGTGCTTATATTCTACTACAAGATCAAATCTGAGCATTAAAATAGTTCTATTATGGAGTTTCCAAAGCTAAGACCAAGAAGGCTTAGGGCTAACGAAAACATAAGAAGGCTTGTTAGGGAAACTAAGCTTTCCCTTGACGACCTTATATACCCAATCTTTGTAAGATATGGGGAAAAGATAGTGGAAGAAGTCCCATCCATGCCTGGAGTTTTCAGATACAGTGTGGATAAGGTGGTTGATGCGGTTAAAGAAGTTAGAGACCTTGGCATTCCCGCCATCATACTCTTTGGCATTCCCGAGCACAAAGACGAAGTAGGCTCAGACACTTGGAGCGAGCATGGGATCATCCAAAGGGCTCTTAGAGAAATAAAAAAGCACGTTCCAGATATTTATCTGATAACCGATGTGTGCTTTTGTGAATACACTACGCACGGACACTGCGGGGTGATAAGAGGAAACACCGTAGATAACGACTTAACCTTGGAAAATCTAAAAAAGCAGGCCATTTCCCACGTAGAAAGTGGAGCGGACATGCTGGCACCTTCTGGTATGATGGACGGGATGGTTCAAGCTATTAGGTCCGCCTTAGACGAATCTGGATACTATCACATACCTATAATGGCATACTCCGCTAAGTTTGCTTCGGCCTTTTATGGACCCTTTAGGGAAGCTGCGGAGTCTGCTCCAGCCTTTGGAGACAGAAGGAGCTATCAGATGGACCCAGCCAACGCAAGGGAAGCTATAAAGGAAGTTCTATTGGATGTAAAGGAAGGTGCAGACATCATCATGGTAAAGCCAGCTTTGGCATACTTAGACATAATCGCAAAGGTAAAGGAAGCTATCCTGCTTCCAGTGTGTGCATACAACGTAAGCGGTGAGTATGCCATGATAAAGGCCGCAGGAAGGCTTGGCTGGATAGACGAGCAAAAGGTTATGTTGGAAACCCTCCTTTCTATAAAGAGGGCTGGTGCGGACATGGTAATAACTTACTTTGCAAAGGATGTGGCAAGATTGATAAACAAAGGTTTACTTTAAATGCTCTTCTTTTACAACCTGAAGGAATTTCTAAAAGCCTTTACTCTTTTGAGCCTCGTTTTTGCATTCATTCTAAGCCTCTATTCCGTGCTTGACGTTCTTTTGTTATACAAAACAGCCAACCTGCGAATAATCCCAGAGGCTATGCTTACAACTGTACTAGTTAGCTTTTATTACACTGCCCCCATAATAAACAACCTCTCTCTAATGCTTTATTTGAAGAGGGTCTTCAGCAAGTCTTACGATAAAATAGCTAGCACCTTTGGCATTTCTCCCCTCAGGTTCTTTGCGCCCATCCTAATTTTCTCCCTATTTCTATCTCTTATCCAGTTTGCACTAAGCTATAGTTTCTACCCATACATTTTCAAAACTGCCTACTCGTTGGAAAGGGAATTCAGGAAGGGTAAACCACAGGAGGAGCTTCTGCTAAACGACCTTTGGCTAAGTTTGAACAATGCTTACATCAGGATAGGGTTTGCGGATTTAAGGAATAAAAAGGTGCATGATATTCTTTTAGTATCTTTGGAAGAGGGCTACATAACGGAGTTGATAACAGCAGAGGAAGGCTATTGGGAAGGTGAGAACCTAAGGCTAAAGAACGCACAGATAAACCTTTTTGAAAAGGAGCTCCAAAAGCAGGCAGACGTCAGCATAAAGTTTATCCCTTTGGAAGAGGCCAAGGCTTTTGGGGAGAAGTTAAATCATCTGAGTATGGGTCGCCTTATTTCCTTATACTTCTTGGCAGGCAAAATAGGAATGAACAGAGAGCTCTACCTTGCGGAGTTGTTAAGAAGGTTAGTGGTGAGTTTTTCTAACGTAGTAATACTTAGCCCTATGCTGTTGGCTTTGGTTAGAGAGAGAGCCTTTTTAAAACCCTCTACCTTTCTTTTGATTTACGGGTCCATTTATATTTTCAGTCTAAACTCGGTAAAGATAGCGGCGGAGGAGTTTGGGAAGAACCCTTTAATAGGGCTTGTTCCCTTCTTAGTGTTAAGCTTTATCTGCGCAAGAAGCCTTTACTATCTGAGCAAAGGATAGGGGGTCTAAGCTTGCACCACCTACCAAAAGCCCATCTACGTCTGGCATACAGAGAAAGTCTGACGCATTCTTGGGATTTACGCTACCCCCATAAAGCACTCTAACCTTTCCTAAAAGTTCCTTTATGTAGCTATGAACAAGCTGGGCATCCTCAGGCATGGCTGGATTTCCTGAACCTATAGCCCAAACGGGCTCGTAGGCTACGTCTATTTTGTCTGATACGTCCTCCAGTCCAGAAAGGGCAAGCTTTAGCTGGCTTTCTATTACTTTCAGAGTCAAACCCGCTTCCCTATCCTCTATCTTCTCCCCCACGCAAAGTATAGGTCTTATACCCTTTTCAAGGCAGGCTATTATCTTTTTGTTTATAAGCTCGTCTGTTTCTCCAAAGATCCATCTCCTTTCCGAGTGGCCCACTATCACATAAGAAACTCCAAGGTCCTTTAGCATGTCTAAGGATATCTCTCCCGTGAAAGCCCCCTTCTGTTCATAGTGGCAGTTTTGGGCACCAAGCTTGACTTTACTGTCTTTTAGTATCTCCCAAGCTACGCACAGAGAGGTAAAGGGCGGGCAAATTAAGATATCCACTCCATCTATCCCCTCCACCAATCCCAAAAATTTTTCCAAATAATCCTTTGTCTCCTGCGTTGTTTTGTTCATCTTCCAATTAGCTGCTATAAGCTTCATGATACTCTCCTAAGTAGATACTCTACTATTTTTCTTGTTTCTACGGCAATAAATATTATACCAGGCATAATAAGGGCATAGCCCAGCTGTTGTATGTTTGGTTCAATAATCTGGAAAAACTCACTAAATACAAATATAGCTAAAAACTGAAGGAACATGCCTATGGAAATGCCGAGATATATGTAAGGATTTAGTTTTACGTAGCTTATTGGGTTTATTAGGAAGGGTTTCTTGCTTATCTCCTGTATGCCCACAGACCACTGGGAAAATACTGCAGAAATAAAGCTTATGGTGAGCGCAGTCTGATAGGGGTATTTTTCCAAAAGATAACTAAAGAGGATGAAGTGTCCAAAGGCCATTATGGTCCCGTTGTAGATGATATAAAAAAGTTGTCTTCTACCCAAAAAAACCTCCTGGGGCTTCTTGGGCTTTTCTTTAAAAGGATCGTCTTCGTGCTTTGTAAAGGGATAGGCCTTGTCCTGAACGCCGTCCGTTACTAAGTTTATCCAAAGGATGTGGGTTGGATAAAGAGGCAAAGGCTTGCCCGTAAGTATGGCCAGACTGTTGTACAAGATCTCAAACATGTTGGTAGAAAGAAGATACCTTATAACCTTGGCTATGTTGGTGGATATCTGCCTTCCAAGCATTATGGCTTGGACGATAGCGGATAGGTTGTTGTCTGTTATTATCATGGCTGAAGCGTCCTTTGAAACTTGAGCACCAGAGCCCATGGCCACCCCCAGGTTAGCCACCCTGAGAGCTGGCGCATCATTCACACCATCCCCAGTGACTGCTACTATCTCCCCCTTAGACTGTAAAACCTTTACTATCCTGTACTTGTCCTCTGGCAGAGCTCTTGCCACCACGCTGACCCTCTTTAAAAGCTCGTAAAGCTCATCGTCTGAATATTCAGCCATCTGCCTTCCTTCAATGGCTAAATCCCCATCTCTGTATATACCTACCATGCTTGCCACAGCTTTTGCAGTCAGCAGATTATCTCCGGTTATCATGATAACCCTTATACCTGCTCTTCTTGCCTTTTCTATTGCTTCCTTTACCCCTTCTTTTGGTGGATCCAAAAAGCCCACCAGTCCTACGATTTCAAGCTTTAGAGAGTCTATGCTGTCTGGTACTCTGTCCAGCACAGCCTTACCAAAGGCTAAGACTTTAAGCCCGTTTTCTGCCATGCGGTCGTGTGTTTTGATCAAATCTTGCGCTACGTTATCCGTCATGTCTGACAGACTTTCAAGGGCCCCCTTCACGTATAGCTCATAATGCGAACCGTTTCTTACCACCACCGCCATAAGCCTTCTTCTGGTGTCAAAGGGATGTTCCCAAACTCTTTCAAAAACTCGCCTAATACCCAACCAGTTAAAACCTATTCTGTCCAACCATTCCAAAAGGGCAAGGTCTACCGCATCTCCCTTCTTTCCATCTGAATCGTTGCACAAAGCGGCGCAGAAAATAAGAGCTTCTTCATCCAAAGAATAGTAATCCTCTACTCTAAGCCTTCCTTCAGTTATGGTGCCAGTTTTGTCTGAGCATATAAAGGTAGCACTTCCTAAGGTTTCTACAGCAGGAAGGTGCCTGACCAGAACTTTGTTCTTTACCAATCTTAAAGCACCTACCACCAAAGCTATGGTAATTACGATAGGGAGCCCCTCTGGGACCGCAGAGACCAACTGAGCAATACCGAAAAAGACCAAAAACTTCCAATCCCTACCCTGAGCTATACCTACGAGGACCAACAGAGAAATTATCACTATCAGAGCTACCATCCACTTCTTCGCAAAGCTCCCAATGGCAACAGTCAGCGGACTCTCTGGTGGCTTTTCTTCAAGCTTGGATGCCAAAAGTCCCATTTGAGAATTTTTTCCGGTTGCATAAACCACTGCCTTAGCTCTACCTCTGACCACTACCGTTCCCTTAAATACACAGTTTAGCCTTTCGTATATGGGAGTGTCCTCTTCCAACACAAGATGGGAATACTTCTCCACGGGCAAAGATTCCCCCGTCAGAATAGCCTCATCTACCAAAAGACCAGACTCTTCCAAAAGTCTTCCATCTGCCGGCACTACGTCCCCCTCTGAGAGTAATATCAGATCGCCAGGCACCAAAAGAGATGCATCTATTTCTTTTTCTATTCCTTCTCTGATAACCCTTACCTTCTGCCTGGTTAGAAGCTTGAGGCTCTCTATAGAAGCTTTAGCTTTTACTTCTTGGTAAAATCCTACGATGCCGTTTATAAACACGAGCCCCAACACGACGGCGCTATCATGCCAATCTCCAAAAAAAAGGGCAAGTATACCAGCTGCTATAAGAACCAATATTAACGGGTTTGTGTACTGTCTGAGGAATATGCCTAACAGGCTTTCCTTTTTTTCTTCTATTTCGTTGGGTCCATAAATGCCAAGCCTTTTCTTAGCTTCTTCCTCCGATAAGCCCAAAGGAGAAGTTTTTAACTCCTTAAAGACCTCTTCTGGGGTTTTGTGATGCATCGCTTATCATATTGTATTATGGATAGACCTCTCGTAGGTATCATAATGGGGAGCATATCCGATTGGGAATACCTAAAGCCAGCTTATGAGGTTCTCAAGGAGTTTGGAATCAGGTGTGAAGTGAAAGTAGTTTCTGCCCATCGCACACCACAGGTAATGTACGAGTATGCCAAAAGTGCAAGAGAAAGAGGAATAGAGGTAATAATCGCAGGTGCGGGAGGTTCAGCCCATCTGCCAGGTATGACAGCGTCTATGACCACTCTCCCAGTTATTGGCGTGCCAGTGCCTTCCAAGCATTTAAACGGAGTAGATTCTCTGTATTCCATAGTCCAGATGCCCCCAGGGGTGCCTGTAGCCACCGTAGGTATAGGCAACGGAACTAACGCAGGCCTTTTGGCGGTTAGAATACTTTCCATAAAGTATGCAGACCTCCAGCGTAAGCTGGAAGAATACACAAAAGGACTTGAAGAGAAGGTAGATAATATGAACAAAGAGCTGAAAAGTATGCTATAATATAACACCTTATAGGAGGAATGGTATGGCTTTGAGGATAAGACTTTCTAAATTTGGTAGGGCTCACTATCCGATCTACAGAATAGTCGTCGTAGAATCAAGCTCTCCAAGGGAAGGGAAATACGTTGACATACTTGGCACTTATGATCCTAAAAAAAAGATATTTTTGGACATAAAACCGGAAAAAGTTAAAGAATGGGTGCAAAAAGGAGCTGAAATTTCCGATAGAGCCAAAAGTGTGCTTAAGAATGCTAACATACTTTAAGAAGGAGGTAGTGCCATGAGCCAACTCAGAGATGTGGTGGAGATAGCCGCTAAGTCCTTAGTAGATAACCCCAATGGGGTAAACGTGGTAGAGATAGAAGGAGAAAAGACCATAGTTATTGAGTTAAGGGTGGATAAGGCAGACATCGGAAAAGTTATAGGCAAACAGGGCCGAATTGCCAGAGCCCTAAGGACCATCCTGTCCGCTATGGGAAGAAAAACGAACAAGAGGGTGGTCTTAGAAATATTAGAGTGATATATTCCTTAGGTGCTCAATTTGATTGCCCTTTATTATGATTGCATCAACCCTGCACTCCCGTGCGGGGTATTCCTTTAAAAATTCATCTATACACATGTAGATTTTTGAAAGTTTTTTATAATCTATTCTTTCCGCAGGCTCAAGGCCTGTATGGGTTCCCTTCACCTCCACAAATACTAACGTCTCACCCTCAAGGGCTACAATGTCTATCTCTCCATACCTACAGTGGAAGTTTCTAATAAGAATTTCGTATCCTAAGCTTGTTAGATATTGGCATGCTAAGTCTTCAAAGTATTTACCTTTCTTCAATGGCGTTTAGAATCTCCGATAGAGTTATGGATGCTGTGCCCAGCTTACCTACCACTATACCAGCGCACAGGTTGGCAAGCTCGCAAGCTAAATACCAGTCCCCGCTGGCAAGGTAAGAAGCAGTCAATACTGCAACAACCGTATCTCCAGCACCAGAAACATCGTAAACCTGCTTTGCCCTTGCTGGAAAGTTGGTATATTCTTTATCAAAGAGAGCCATACCCTTGGGTCCAAGGGTTATCACCAAAGTTTTAAGATTAAGCTCCTTTTTTAGCGTCCAACCTAAGCTTTCCAACGATGTTCCCTCAGCCATTTGCCTTGCCTCTTTCTCATTGGGGGTCATCAGATCCGCACCATAGTAAAGGGATTTATTTACAGGCCTTGGGTCTACAGAGAGAAAAACCTCTTTCTCCTTAAGTTTCTTTACCACAGGCTCGCACACCACTCCCTTTGCGTAATCGGACAGTATAACCCCATCCACTTCTACGTCAAGCCTTTCAAGAAGCTTTTCTAAGACTCTTCCAGAGATGGGTTTTCTGTCTTCCCAGTCTATTCTTAGAAGCTGTTGGGACATAGAAACCACCCTTGTCTTTTCGGTGGTCGGTCTTTGGCTGTCCTCTAACGTAAGGTCTTCTATAAAGGCAGATCGAATAAGGCCTTTCAGTATGTGCTTGCCGTAGTCTGAACCTGTGATCCCCACCAGGTAAGTTTTCACCCCTAAGGAAGAAAGATTATTAGCCACGTTAGCTGCACCACCTAACCTAAACTCCTCCCTTTCCACCTCTACCACAGGCACGGGTGCTTCTGGCGAAATCCTCTCTACAGTTCCAAATATGTATCTGTCTAAAATCAGGTCTCCCACTACGAGGATTTTAAGGTCCTTTAGCTTTTCAAGGACCTTTCTAAATTTCTCTTTCATTCTTTGCAAGTCTAATTTATTAAAATTTTAACCGATGATAAACAAAATCCTAATAGCCAACAGAGGAGAAATTGCGGTAAGGATCATAAGGGCTTGTAAAGAGCTGGGAATAAAAACTGTGGCAGTTTATTCTGAAGCAGACAAAGAGTCTATGCATGTAAAACTGGCAGACGAAAGCATATGTATAGGTCCTGCGGAACCCTTAAAGAGCTATCTTGACATTCCGAGAATTATGGCGTCCATTGAGGTATCTTCTGCGGATGCGGTTCATCCCGGTTATGGTTTTCTCTCTGAAAACCCAAAGTTTGCACAGATAGTGGAGGTAAGCAAGAAAATATTTATCGGTCCCTCTTCGGAAACGCTGGCGCTTATAGGGGACAAGATAAGGGCTAAGGAAGTTGCTAAGAAAGTTGGTATTCCTTTAGTTCCCGGAAGCGACGGTCCAGTAGATTTTCAAAAAGCTTTGGATATAGCAAAGGAAATAAAGTATCCTTTGGTTGTAAAGTCTGCAGGCGGTGGTGGTGGAAGGGGCATAAGGGTGGTTTATGACGAAAAAGAGCTAAGAGAAAAATTACCCTTGGCTATGCAAGAGTCAAAGTCAGCCTTTGGAGACGACAGGGTGTATATAGAAAAGTATTTGGTAAATCCCAAACATATAGAGGTGCAAGTGCTAGCAGACAGGTATGGAAACGTAATAGCCCTAGGGGAAAGGGAGTGTTCAATTCAGAGGAGATACCAAAAGCTTGTAGAGGAAGCACCAAGTGCAAGCATTACAGAAGAACAAAGGAAAATGTTAGAGGAGATGGCCGTAGAGTTCTGTAAAGCTATAAACTACGTTGGTGCTGGAACAGTGGAATTTTTGATGGACCAGGAGGGAAACTTCTACTTTATGGAGATGAACGGAAGGATCCAGGTAGAGCATCCAGTAACTGAAATGATAACGGGCATAGACATTGTAAAAGAGCAGATTAAAATAGCACAGGGGGAAAGGCTTAGCATAAAGAGGGTGGAAAGACAGGGCTATGCCATAGAGCTTAGAATAAACGCTGAAGACCCAAACACCTTTTTACCATCTCCGGGCAGGATAGATAAACTTTTTCTTCCTGGTGGTCCGGGCGTAAGGGTGGATACTCACATCTACTGTGGATACAAAATCCCTCCCTTTTATGATTCTCTGATTGCCAAACTCATAGTATGGGGCGCAACCAGGGAAGAAGCCATAAACCGGGCAAAAAGGGCCATAGAGGAGTTTATCATAGAAGGAGAAGGACTAAGGACTAATATAGATTTTCACAAAAGGCTGTTGGCAACAAGGGAGTTTAGAACCGCAAAACACCACGTACGATTTTTGGAGGAGATGCTCCTTTGAAAATCTGCCTAGTAGCAGGGTCTGGCAGTTTGCCGTCGGTCTTTAAAAAGAGTGCGGAAAAGCTTGGAGAGGAAGTTTTCGTAGTTGGTGTAAGGGGTATTACGGACGTAGATGCTCAAGCTTATTTCCCCCTTGGAAAGGTTGGTTCTTTGGTTAAGCTTTTGGAAAAACAGGCAATAAACAAGATAGTCCTTTTGGGCAAGTTTGAGCACAAACTGCTTTTTTCACATCTTTTGACCTTAGACGGATTGGCTCTTAAGATACTCTCCAAAGCAAAGGACAAGAGGGCGCAGAGCATTATAAAGGCTCTGATTGAAGAGCTGGAGACTATGGGCTTTGAGTTTATAGACCCTACCCCCTACCTTCAGGACATCTTAGCGGGAAGAGGGCTTTTAAACACGGTGGAGCCATCCCAAGAGGCACTGGAGGATGGGTTATTTGGATATGATATAGCCAAGGAGATCGCCAGTTTGGATGTAGGGCAAACAGTGGTGGTAAAGCAAAAGGCGGTGGTGAGCGTGGAAGCTATGGAGGGGACGCAGGAGGCTATACTAAGAGCTGGAAAGGTTGCGGGCAAAGGTTGCAGAGTTATAAAGGTGGCAAGGAAGCACCAAGACCTTAGGATAGACGTACCCACGGTGGGACTTCAGACCTTAGAAGCCCTTAGGTCTATAAAGGCAGATGCCCTCTTTTTGGAAGCGGGAAAGGTTTATGTAGTGGATAAAGAAAAGTTTTTAAAGCTTGCAGACAGGTATAAGATCTCGGTGGTAGGTTTGCCCCTTGAAGCTAATCCTTAAGATAGTATCTGTAAGCCCACTTTATGCCAAAGGCTCCATCCTTAACTTGTAGGACCAACACGTCTCCCACCTTCGCCCTATTGTAAAACCTTTCTGATACGCGAAAGGAACATCCTGTGAGCTCAAGCACAACCCTAAACCCTCCCCTATGAGCACTATATTTCTCCAAAATCTTAGTTTCAATCACCTTTGGCTCAGAGTTATCAAACCTTGCGTTAAAAGGCTCAAGTACTACCAGCGGTGTAAGGTAATATCCTGCAAAGTAAAGAATGAGTAAAGACAATAAGTGGGCTCTTAGATGCAGATGTTTTCCCAACAGGAGAATAGCCAGAAAAAGGTGAGCAAGGAATAGGGGAGTTAGAACTTTAAAGCCCAACAAAAATAGCTCGTCCTCACATAGGGCACCTCTGTATCCCTTGATCATCCAATAGATCCCAAGGGCAGACAGAGGAATGAATATGCCCGCCGGCGTATAGTAAAGGATCCAGTTCCTGAGCCTTTCTTTTTCTGAGCCAACAGAAGAGCTGGGCAAGCTTTCTAAGCTTGGTATTACATCAAGCAATAACTCTATTGCTCTTTTCACCTCGTCCTCTAAACCTTCATCTATTCTCTTTGCATTCAAGCTTAGCTTTAATGTCCTACCACTTATCTTTACCGAAAAGAGGTTAGGAAGTTCTCCTCGCTCTGTAAGGAGTTTGATCTTAGAGTTTTCCAAAACCATTTTTGCCCAATTTTCATCGTCGTAAAAAGTTTTAAATTCCTTAGAAAGAAGTCCCTTCTCTATGGATAGGAAACCATCAATAGATATTGGGGTGCTTATGGTTAAGAAGTAGCCACGAGGAAAAAAACTCATCCGAAAGGTTCTGCCCTCAAGCTTAAGACGAGCCCTCAGAAGGATGTAAGAAGTTATATTCGCCCCGAGCCTCCTGTAGAATTTGATGGTCCTTCTGTAGTGGCTAAAGACAAGGTAAAAGGCTAATACAAGTATTAGAACCCCTAAAAGCTTGAAGAAATTCTCCAGCAGTTAAACACCCCCTATCAGCTCCTCCGCCATGTCAAAGTTGGCTATGACCTCTTTGACGTCGTCAAGCTCCTCAAGAGCATCCAAAAGTTTTAAAAGCTTTTTAGCAGTTTCTGGGTCTGTTATGGACACCGTGCTGTTTGGCTTGTAGGTAACCTCTGCCTTCTCTATTTGAACCCCCAAGGATTGAAGCTTTTCCTTTACTTGGTAAAGCTCCTCCGGAAGGGTGTAGATCGTATAGGCTACATCCCCAACTAAGATGTCTTCTGCTCCTGCTTCCAAAGCCTTTTCGTAAAGTTCATCTTCCGAAATGCTATCTTTTGGAACCTCTATAAGACCTACCCTGTCAAACAAAAAGGATACGCACCCAGAAGAGCCAAGGTTTCCTCCGTGCTTGGAAAGCACGTGCCTTATCTCAGAAGTTGTCCTGTTTCTGTTATCTGTAGTAGCCAATATCATAAGGGCCACCCCACCCGGTCCGTAGCCTTCGTAGATCACCTCTTCGTAGTTTTCCCCTCCCAGTTCTCCAGTTCCCTTCTTTATGGCTCTCTCTACGGTTTCCATAGGCATGTTGGCTTTTTTGGCGTTTTCTATGGCTGTTCTAAGCCTTGGGTTAGTTTCTGGGTTTGGCCCTCCTTGCCTGACCGCTACGGTTATTTCCCTTATAAGTTTGGTAAATAACTTTCCCCTTTGTGCGTCTGCCTTTGCCTTTTTGTGCTTGATCTGTGCCCAATGACTGTGCCCTGCCATGGTATTATATTTTAATCTTTGTGAGATTTTCTGTCATAAATCTTGGGTGCAGAAGCAACTACTTTGACGGTGAGTTTATAGCCCAAAGACTACTACAAAAAGGCTACGTAAGAACTAACGGTGAGGCGGACATTTACATAATAAATACCTGCACGGTAACCTCAGAAGCGGATAGATCTTCCCGTCAGCAGATATACAGAGTCAAAAGGGAAAACCCAGAGGCGATAGTTGTAGCCACAGGATGTTATGCTCAAACAAACCCGCAGGCGCTTGCAAGCCTAAAAGAGGTGGATCTTGTAATAGGTAACTCCCACAAGGATATGCTGGTAGAAATACTAGAAGAATACCTGCAATCAAAGGGTAAAGCGGTATTTGTGGAAAACATCTTTAAACAGAATAGTCTAAAAAACTTTGACCTTGTTGTCTTTTTTGAGAAAGCAAGACCCTTTCTAAAGGTTCAGGAAGGATGCAACAACTTTTGTACTTTCTGCGTTATACCTTACGCGAGGGGAAAGCTAAGGAGCGTGCCTGTGCAAAAGGTCATACAGCAGGTAAAGCTACTTGCAGAGAAAGGATTTAAAGAGGTGGTGTTAAGCGGCACCCAGCTTACTCAATACGGATGGGACTTGGGCACAAACCTGTACGAGCTCATAAAAGAGCTACTTACTGTGAATGGTATAGAAATCTTCAGACTTTCCTCTCTGTATCCTTCGGAAATAGACCCCAAACTCCTTGACTTGATACTAACTGAAGAAAGAATAGCTCCACACTTTCACCTCTCCCTGCAAAGTGGTTCTGACAGAATCCTAGACCGCATGGAAAGGGGCTATACAGTTGAGGATTATAAAAGGCTTGTGGAAAAAATACTGAAAAAAAGACCTCTGTCTGCCATTGGCACGGACATAATCGTAGGCTTTCCCACAGAAAGTGAAGAAGATTTTAAGGAAACTTATCGCTTGGTTGAAACTCTTCCCTTTGCATACCTTCATATCTTTAGCTATTCAGACAGGCCCTATACCAAAGCAAGCAGAATGTCACCAAAAGTAAAGCAAGAAGTTATAAAAGAAAGGGTGAAACTGCTGAAGGCTCTGGATGAAAAGAAAAGACGAGAGTTTAAAAAGGCTATGGAAGGAAAAACATTAAGAGCTTTGATCATAGAGAAAGGTAGGGCTCTTACTGAAAACTATATCCATTTGGAAGATCCAAACTTTGAAGATGTGGGAAACATAAGGCTTGTAAGGATATAAAGTTTTGTTAAACGGTAAAAATCAAGCTCCAAAAGCAGACACTAAACTGATATTCTTTAAAGAAAACTACAAAAGGAGGTGAGCCATGCTTAGACACCTTATCAGAGCAAAGAAGCGCATGCTTCTTAAGAAGGCTATATTTTTGGGCTTTGCTGTTGGGCTGCCAATGGTAGCTCTAAGCTACGGTGTGGTGCACGCTGGTATGCACCAAAAGAAGGCCCAAGCCAACATAGTTGAAACTGCAAAACAGGCAGGTCAGTTCAACACCCTTCTCACAGCTCTCAAGGAAGCTGGCTTAGAAGAGACCTTAGCCACCAAGTGTTGCTTTACAGTCTTTGCCCCCACCGACGAAGCTTTCGCAAAGATCCCAAAGAAAGACCTCGATGCTCTGCTAAAGGACAAGGAAGCCCTCAAAAAAGTGCTTCTTTATCACGTAGTGGAAGGTAAGGTGTATTCAAAACAGCTAAAGGAAGGAGATGTTAAAACTCTACAAGGACAGAACGCAAAGGTAACTCTTAAGGGCGGACCAAAGATAAACGACGCTAACATAGTAAAAACGGACATAGAAGCATCCAACGGCGTGATCCACGTAATAGACAAGGTCATACTCCCACCCAATTAATAATCCCATGCCCCTCCGGGGGCTTTTTCAGAAAGCAAGATTATAGTTCTTTCTTTTCCTTTGCTGTTCTTATCAGAGAAACAAACAGAGGGTGTGGTTCAAAAGGCTTGCTTTTGAATTCTGGATGAAACTGACAGCCTATATACCAAGGATGGTCCTTTAGCTCTATAACTTCCACGAGCCTACCGTCAGGAGAAAGACCCGAAAATACCATACCTTCCTTTTCAAAGGCTTCTCTGTAAGAGTTGTTAAACTCATACCTGTGTCTGTGTCTTTCATAGATCACTTCTTTTCCGTATATTTCTCTTACCTTTGTGCCTTCCTTTAACACGCACGGATAGGCACCAAGGCGCATAGTTCCACCTAATTCTTCTATATTTTTCTGCTCTTCCATAATGTCAATTACAGGATGTTTGGTGTTTGGATCAAACTCCGTAGAGTTAGCATCTTCTAAGCCCAACACGTTCCTTGCAAACTCCACACACATAAGTTGCATACCAAGGCATATACCCAGCGTGGGCTTTCTGCTCAGCCTTCCGTAGTTCAAAGCTCTTATTTTACCCTCTATCCCCCTTTCCCCAAAGCCACCTGGCACCACCACAGCATCCGCCTCTTCCAAAACTTCTTCCCTAATGTCCTCAGAGTTAACCCAAAGAATATCCACCTTTACACCGTTTGCTATACCTCCATGGATCAGGGCTTCGGTCAGACTTTTGTAAGAGTCTTTTAAGCTTACGTACTTGCCAACTATTGCCACTTTTACCGTTTTTTGAGCGTTCCTTAGCACGTAGGTTATCCTCTCCCACTTACTCTTGGACTCTACGAAGTTTAAACCAAGCCTTCTTGCCAGCCACCGGTCCAGCCCCTGCTTCTTAAAAAGAAGGGGCACTTCGTATATGTAATCCACATCGTGGGCAGATATAACTGCCTCAGGGCTAACATTCGTGTAAAGGGAGAGCTTCCGTCTTAAATCTTCTGGGATCTCATATTCGGATCTGCATATCAAAACGTCTGGCTGAATGCCTATGGCCCTGAGCTCCTTTACCGAATGTTGTGTTGGCTTAGTCTTTAACTCTCCCACGCTTTTTATGTAGGGGACGTAGGTTACATGCACATAAACACAGTTTTCTCTGCCAAGCTCCATACCAAGCTGTCTTATGGCTTCTAAGAAAGGAAGACTTTCTATGTCTCCCACAGTTCCGCCTACTTCAACTATAACCACCTGGTTGTCCTTTTCTACTGCTCTTATGAGCCTCTTTATCTCGTCCGTTACATGTGGTATGACTTGAACAGTAGCCCCCAAATAGTCCCCTTTCCTCTCCCTGTTTATTACATTGAAATAAACTCTACCGGATGTTATGTTGTTATCCCTTCCCATCTTTGCATTGGTGAATCTTTCGTAGTGCCCAAGATCAAGATCTGTTTCTGCACCATCCTCCGTAACGTAAACCTCACCGTGCTGGTATGGGCTCATAGTTCCGGGATCTACGTTTAGGTAAGGGTCCAGCTTCTGAAGGGTCACTTTGTAACCCATCTCCTCCAGAAGGGACGCTATAGCTGCGGAGGAAACCCCTTTTCCCAAAGAAGAAAGAACGCCACCCGTTACAAAAATGTAATTTGCCACAGATAGATTATTTTAACCTACTAAGTACATAGTTTCTGCTTCTACTGCCTTCTTACCATCCTCCAGAATCATGTCCCTGTAGGACTTGCCTGCCGGAACCATGGGCAGGACGTTTTCTTCCCTGTCCACCACAAAATCAAGCACTACCGGCTTGTCCTTTATCTTAAGAGCCTCCTCTATTATCTCCCTTACCTCCTTTGGCTTCTCTGCTCTGAAACCTACTGCTCCACAGGCCTCCGCAAGCTTTACAAAATCGGGCTGTAAACTCAGATCCACCTCTGCGTATCTTTTATCATAGAAAAGCTCCTGCCACTGACGAACCATACCTAAATAAGCATTGTTTATTATGGCTACTTTTACCGGCACCTGATACTGCACTGCAGTTACAAGCTCCTGCATGGTCATCAGAAAAGAACCATCCCCATCTATAGCTATAACTTCTTTGTCAGGTCTTCCTATCTTAGCCCCTATAGCTGCAGGAAATCCAAAGCCCATAGTGCCGAGCCCGCCGGAGTTTATAAATTGTCTTGGAAACTTATACTTATAAAACATCGCCGCCCACATCTGATGCTGACCTACACCCGCAGTAATTATGGCATCTCCTTTTGTTGCCTCCCATATCTGCTCTATTACATACTGGGGCTTTATGACGCTTTCTGAGTTTCTATACCTCAGTGGATAGTTCTTTTTCCACATTTCTATCTGTTCTAACCACGCCTGTCTTTCCTTAGGAAAGAGAAGTTTGACCCCTTCTCGCTTTAGCTCTTCTAAGAGCTTTCTTAAGACTATTTTCACATCCCCCACTATTGGCACATCCACGGTTATGTTTTTGGATATGGATGCAGGATCCACATCTATGTGTATTATTTGAGCCTGAGGTGCAAATTCTTCCACCTTTCCGGTTACCCTGTCGTCAAACCTGGCACCCACAGCTATTAAAAGGTCGCAATTATAAACCGCCATGTTAGCATAATAGGTGCCATGCATGCCTAGCATGTGAAGAGCTAGGGGGTGATCTTCGGGGAAGGCACCCTTACCCATATTGGTGGTAGTCACTGGTATCTTTGTAAGCTCCGCCAGCTCTATAAGCTCTTTTTGAGCTTCGGACTGGACCGTACCACCACCCACGTACAGCACAGGTCTTTTTGCTTCTAAGATAAGTTTTGCTGCCTTTCTTATCTGCTGGGGATTACCTTCTAAGTGAGGCTTGTAGCCAGGCAAAGATTCCCTAACCTGTTCATCGGTAGGTATGGGCACGTCAGACATTTTTTGAGTTATATCCTTTGGTATATCTATAAGCACGGGACCTGGTCTTCCAGTAGATGCTATGTAGAAAGCTTGTCTTATGATAAGCGGGAGGTCTTCTATTTTCTTCACTAAAAAGTTGTGTTTCGTTATCGGCCTTGTTATACCGACTATATCCACTTCCTGAAAGGCATCGTTACCTATAAGATGGGTAGGCACCTGTCCAGTGATGAAGACCACGGGCACGGAGTCCATGTACGCATCTGCTATGGGTGTAACCAAGTTGGTAGCTCCAGGTCCAGAAGTAGCCATAGCCACTCCTACTTTACCCGTAGCTTTTGCATAACCCTCCGCCATATGACCCGCACCCTGCTCGTGTCTTGCCAGTATGTGTTTTATAGACCCGTCTCTATAGAGGGCATCGTATACTTCCATTATGGCTCCACCAGGAATACCAAATATAACTTCCACACCTTCTTTCTTTAGCGTTTCTATAATTATGTCTGCACCTTTTCTTAGCATCAGAATACCTCCTTATTTTTTATGCTCCCAAAACCCACTCCGCCTTTCCATTGGCAAAAACTTCCTTTTTCCAAATAGGTACCCTTTTTTTAACTTCGTCCACCACATACCTACAGGCTGAGAAGGTCTCTTCTCTATGCCCACCGTAGACTACCACCATGAAAGAGGGCTCTCCTACCTTTACCACACCCAGTCTATGATGAACAAAGATCTCTTTAACGGGAAACTTATCAAAAGCCTCCTGCCTTATTTCCTGCATAACCTTTATAGCCATCTCAGGAAACGCCTCATAGTGAAGTTCTTTAACTCCGTTATCTTCCCTGGCTATACCCAAAAACACCACGTTTGCCCCGCAGTCTGCAGGCACATCGTAAGAAGAAAGCACTTTATCCACCCCAAACCATTCCACACCCAAATAGATTCTAGGTATCATGAAAGTAAAATATAAATCTTATTTTCTGTACATGGCAATATTTTTCAAGTGCTCCTCATAGCTGGAACTAAACACATGCCTACCGTTTCCCATAGAAACGAAGTATAAGTAATTGGTTTTTGCCGGATTTAGGGCAGCCTCCAAGGACTTTATTCCTGGGTTGCATATAGGAGATGGTGGCAAACCTTTGTAATAGTACGTATTGTATGGATCCTCCAACTGAAGATGTTTTCTTGTAAGCCACCGATTCCACTCACCCCTTCTTTTTAAAGCGTATATAACCGTTGGGTCTATCTGTAGTGGCATATTTTTCTTCACTCTATTGTGTATAACCGACGATACTAGGGATCTTTCCTCATCCGTTCCTGTTTCCTTTTCTATCATGGATGCAATAATCACCCACTCCTCTAATGTTAGTTTTTTTCCATCAAGCTGGGCTCTCAAGGACTCAGTTCTTCTGAGAAAGTTTCTAAACATGGTATCTATGATTTTTATGGGATGGGTGTTTTTGGAAAAGTAATATGTGTCTGGAAATAAAAAGCCCTCAATGGTGTAAGTTCTTAATCCATACTTTTTTGCCGTATCTGGAGAATTGGCAAGCTTGATAAAGTCTTCCGCTTTGCATATTGAATGTTTTTCCAACGTATTTGCTATATCGTATATATCGTATCCTTCAGGTATGGTTATTTTGTAAAGCTTTTTTTGACCTCTGCTTATTTTCAAATAAACATCCCACGGAAACACCAAACCGCTAAATTCATACTCACCCGCTTCAAGCTTACCTCTTACAAGAACGTGAATGGCCATAAAAGATAAAGGGCTTCTAAGAATACCTTCCTTGTAAAGCAGCGTGCCTACGTCCAGGCTTCTCTTGCCGTAGGATATTTCCACAGTCTTATTCGTTTTAACAGGCAGGAAAGTGTATATTAGAAAAACAAAAATCAAACCCAAAGGTGCAAAAATCTTCAAGTACCTCATGATTTAAGCGTAAATTGATATCAAGCTTCCCGGAGCATTAGCTTTAAACTTTTTCATTATAGCAGTTTGGGCAATACGAATGCATTATTTCATACACTTTCAAGAAACTCCATTAAAATCACATATGCGGAAAGGGAGTCCTTGAGCTCTCTTTTCTTAGTTTCACCTGCGTTTGCCATTAACCTGTAAGCTTCTTCTGTAGTGTAGCGTTCGTCCCAAAATTCAACGGACACTTCCTCTGGTAAGAGTTTTTTGAGCTCCTGAGCAAACTTCCTTACTTCCAGAGCCCTCTGACCTTCTTTACCGCTGGGTGTGAGAGGAAGACCAACAAGGACAACATCTATACTGTGCTGTTTTATTATACTTAGTAAATCTCGAAAAACCCCTTCCCCGTTTTTAAGCGACTTAAGAGGTATGGCTAACTTTAGGCGCGTATCCCCTAAAGCAAGACCTATTTTCTTACTTCCCCAGTCTACGCTTAAGACCTTCAACCGGTCCTGAAACCAACTACCTTGTAGAGTAGACAAAAGCCTGTAATAGCTGTCCCTATTAACACAAGCCCAATTATTCCAAGTATCCACCAGAGACCACCGTTAGTAAAGGCAAGGTAAATAAGTATAAGCCCCAAAACAACTCTTACAGCTCTGTCCCATGTTGCTAAATTCTTCTCCATGACTCTACCTCCTTGTTAAATGTTAAATAGGCACGGGCGGACTCGAACCGCCGACCTCCGCCTTGTAAGGGCGGCGCTCTTCCATCTGAGCTACGCGCCTTCTGCTTTAATATAATAACACAATAAGGAAAAATGGAAGCTATCATAAGGCTGAAAAACATCAAAAAGAGGATAGCTTCTGAAGAGATACTTAAAGGGATTGATTTAGAAATTTCTGAAGGGGAGTTTGTATCTATAGTGGGTGCATCTGGGTCTGGAAAGAGCTCCCTTTTATACATAATGGGACTGTTGGATAAACCTTCTGAAGGGGAAGTTTTTTTTGAACGTAAAAAGATAATTAACCTTCAAGACAAGGAATTAGCATACTTAAGAAATAGGAAAATAGGCTTTGTTTTCCAGTTCCATTATCTTGTGCAGGAGTTGAGTGTGTTAGACAATATAATCCTACCAGCTTTGAAAAGCGGTTTATCACAAACTGAATCAAGAAAGAGGGCTCTGGAGTTGCTGGAAAGATTAGGGCTCAAAGGTAAAGAGAACAGAAAACCTTACCAAATTTCTGGTGGCGAGATGCAAAGGGCGGCTATAGCCAGAGCTCTTATAAACAAACCAAAATTGATTTTGGCAGACGAACCTACGGGAAATTTAGATTCAACCAACACCCAGAAAGTAATGGAAATTTTCAAGGAAATAAACGAGAACGGCACAACAATAGTTATGGTAACTCACGAGTTAGATTTGGCAAAGCAAACTAAACGTATTGTGGAAGTTAGAGACGGGGTTATAGTAAAGCAAGAATTTCTTCAACCTTCCTGATAGGATCTTCAGCCTTTAAAATACTCCTCCCCATTACTATCATATCTGCTCCATTTTTTATAGCTTCTTCAATTCCTACTACCCTCTTTTGGTCATCCTGTGGCTCTCCATAAAGTCTTACTCCCGGAACAACCGCAAAAAAGTTGAATTTGGATTTGAGTAGAGGAAGCTCTTTACCCGAGCACACTAAGCCTTCAATGCCACAACTTAGAGCCAAAGAGGCTAAATTTAGTATGTAATCCTCCTTAGAGATACACACTCCCCACCCCTTCACATGATCTTCTTCTAAGCTGGTAAGCAGGGTCACACCCAAAAGTTTAATACCCTTTGCCACTTTTACCGCCTCTTCCAATGCCTCTTTTCCCGAGGTTATATGAACTGTGAGATAATCAGCTCCCAATTCCGCCGCAGACATAACGCCGTCTTTTATAGTATTTGGTATGTCATTAAGCTTTAGGTCTAAGAAGAGTTCAAAACCTTCTCGTTTTATTAAGTCTGTTATCCTTCTGTGATAAGATATAAAAAGCTTATAACCTACTTTAAAAATGATCGGTTTATTTTTAAGGGCTTTTATAAGCTCAACGGCTCTGTCGTAATCTGTATCTAATGCTATACAAAGTTTTGGCATTGGTTTAATATTATATTTTTTAGGAGGGGTGACCGAGTGGCCGAAGGTGGGTGATTTGAAATCACCTGTGGGTTTACAGCCCACCGGGGGTTCGAATCCCTCCCCCTCCGATATTATAATTTTCCTTGTCTATACCAAAGGAGGAGTTTTAAAGATGACAAAAGAGTATGAGTTAGGTTTAAGTTTGCTGAACAAGATACACGAACACCTAGAGGCTCTAAGTAAAGTAGAAGATAGAAAGCTTGCTAAGGAAACAGTTCAGGTAATTATCAACCCAATAGTAGCAAGTGCTTATCAGATAAAAGTTGGAGAGGGACCAAATAAAGATAAACTGTTAAGTATCCTTTTTCCCTTAATAAGGGAGTTGAGAGAGCTTCAAGATATGGAAAAAGTTAGAGCGTTGGCCTTTGAACTCCTCCAGACATTGAATGGATTGAAGGAAGAAGCTCCTTTAAAAGAAGGAAAAGGATAAGCAATGATTACCGTTCGAACTCTCTTTAGGAAGAAGGAAAATAAGGAAAAAATAACAATGATCTCAACTTACGACTATCTTTCTGCCAAACTTTGCGATCAGGTTGGTATTGATTGTATTTTGGTGGGTGATTCGTTAGGAATGGTTTTTCAAGGAAAAAATTCTACCTTAGAGGTGACCTTAGAAGAGATGATCTATCACACAAAAGCTGTTAGAAGAGGGGTTAAAGAGGCTTTTGTTATAGCCGATATGCCTTTTATGAGTTATCAAGTGAGTTTAGAAAAAGCCCTGGAAAACTGTGGTAAGGTGATTAAGGAAGCTAGGGCAAACGCCGTTAAGTTGGAAGGAGGTGAGGAGATTGCAGACTTGGTTTACAAACTGGTAAGTATAGGCATTCCCGTAGTGGGACATATAGGATTTACTCCTCAAAAGATAAACACCATAGGTGGTTACAGAGTAGTTGGCAGGGAGGAAGAGGGTGAAAGAGTTAAAAAAGATTTTAAAATTTTAGAAGAGGCTGGAGCGTTTATGATTGTGCTTGAGACAGTTCCTTCTTCCCTTGCCAGAGAGATAACAGAAGGTGCTAAGTCTATAACCATAGGAATAGGGGCTGGACCATACTGTGACGGGCAAGTGCTTGTTTTCCACGACCTGGTAGGCTTGGTAGAGGAGATAAAGCCGAAGTTTGTGAGAAGGTATTTAAACGGAGCAGAATTGTTTAGAAAAGCTCTAAGCCAGTTTAAAGAAGACGTAGAAAAAGGGCGCTTCCCCACAGAAGGAGAAAGCTATGGATGAATTTAAACTTCTGGAGTTCTTTAGTAGAATAGGTTACATAACTAAGGAACAGGTTGCAAAAGCCCTGTCTTCTAAAGAAAAGGACGAGGATATCGTAAGCACACTTTTAAGGCTTGGTTTTCTGGATGATAATAAACTTTTGGATTTTTACAAAAGATACGCATCTAACAAGCTATGGAAAGGCAATCCACAGGATGTAAAGCTACCTGCTGAAATACTGAACAAACTGCCTCAGAACATACTAAGAAAACACTTGATAGCTCCTGTTGGTTATGAAGATAACAAGCTTATCGTGGTTATGACAAACCCATTTAATCAATCTGCAATAAATGAGCTCAGGTTTGCTAGTAAGATTGACAACATACTGCCCTATGCAAGTTCAAAAAAGGTTGTAGAGGACATTCTTAATAAGCTATTTCCACCGGAGGGGACAATTCTTGAAGAAATAGGTGAAACAGGTGATATTGAAATAGAAGCAACAGAAGTTGAGCTGTCTCCTGATATTTTAGGGAAAGAAGTATCTGAGGTACCAATTGTAAGGCTGGCTAATTTTATTATAAGGGAAGCGGTGAACGTAGGAGCGTCGGATATACACATAGAACCTCAAGAAAAAAAGTTAATAGTTAGATACAGAGTAGACGGAGTATTAAGAATATTTCACGAATTCCCGGTGCATATAAAAGATGCGGTTGCTGCAAGGTTTAAGATAATGTCAAATATGGATATATCAGAAAAACGCAGACCTCAAGATGGTAGGATAAGGGTAAAGATCAGTGGTAAAAAGATAGACCTCAGGGTCTCCACTGTCCCCACGGTTTATGGTGAAAAGATAGTTATGAGGATTCAAGAGGCAGAAAAGTATCTCAATGTAAAACTGGACGATCTTGGTTTTGAACCTGATGACTTGCAGAAGTTTAGAAAGGCTATATGGACTCCTTGGGGTATGATACTTGTTACTGGTCCTACGGGATCTGGAAAAACCACTACTTTGTATGCCGCACTGATGGAAAGAAACCATCCAGATGTTAACATAATGACCGCAGAGGACCCGGTGGAGGTTTCTATTCCTGGATTAAACCAAGTGCAGATAAACGAAAGAATAGGACTCACTTTTGCCTCGGCGTTAAGAGCTTTTTTAAGACAAGATCCAGACATAATACTAATAGGAGAGATAAGAGACGCTGAAACAGCAGAAATAGGTATAAGGGCATCTCTTACTGGGCATTTAGTATTTTCTACTTTGCATACCAACGATGCATCCTCTTCTATAACTAGACTTATTGATATGGGTATAGAACCCTTTTTAGTGGGTTCTTCTCTAATACTTGTAGTTGCTCAAAGATTGGTAAGAAAACTGTGCCCTAACTGTAAAATCCAAGATGATACTCCGAGGGAAGCATTGTTAAGATTGGGTGTGCTGAAAAGTATGGATGAAAAGATTGCTATCTATAAGGCAAAACCCGGTGGATGTGAGCAATGTAATGGTACAGGCTACAGAGGAAGGATTGCAGTTTTTGAAATTCTAGAAGTGGATGAAGAAATGAGAAAACTTATTGTCAAAGGTGCTACTGCTGAAGATATAAGGGATTTGGCAAAAAAGAAGGGTATGAGGACACTGTATGAAGCCGGGATAGTTAAAGTGCGTAAAGGTATAACGGATATAGCGGAGGTGGAGAGAGTTTTAGCAAAGTGATATACAAAAGGCGCATTCACTTTTACGAAACGGATGCTCAAGGAATAGTCCATCATTCAAACTACCTTAGGCTCTTTGAAGAGGCAAGGGGAGAATTCTTAAGGAACATAGGTGTGCCCTACTCTAAGCTTAGGGAAGAAGGTTATGAGGTTGTCTTGCTGGAAGCATACTGTCAATTTAGAGAACCTATACTTTACGATCAGGAGGTGAATGTGGAGATCAATCTAACAGAAATGAACAGGTATTTTTTCCATTTTAGCTACCAAGTTTGGGTTGAAGGTAGGCTAAAGGCAGCGGGAAAAACCAAACACTGCTTCACCAGAGAAGCAAAAATAGTTTCTATACCGCAAAAGCTTAGAGATTTGCTGGCTTGCAAAACCAACGAAAAAAATTAAAATCATTATCTTGTGATAGTTTTTCTTATTCTACTTCTGGAGGTGCTTTTTATGGCTCAGGCTTTGGCTCTGCAGGATATAGCGAAGTATAAGTTAAGCAACGGGGCTACCTTAGTTGTGAAGAGAAGGGATGATACAGATGCTGTATCTTTGCACGTGTGGTTTAAGGTTGGTTCTATAGAAGAGAATTATCAGCAAAAGGGTATTGCCCATTTTCTTGAGCATATGCTTTTTAATGGTTCTGAAAAGTACGCTTACGGTGAAATAGATAAGATTGTTGAAGGATTGGGTGGGAGAATGAATGCCGGAACTTCTAAAGAATATACTTTCTACTACATAAACATAGCCAAGCCTTACTGGAAGGAGGCTTTGGAGGTTTTATATCAGCTTACACAAAAGCCCAAGCTAGATGAGGATATGATAGAAAAAGAAAAACCTATAGTTATAGAAGAACTAAGAAGAGGAAAGGATGATCCTACAAACGTGCTTTGGGAAGAGTTTGAAAAGCTTGCCTACAAAGCCTCGCCTTACAGGCATCCTATAATAGGCTACGAAGAAACCATAAGTAGATTCAACAGAGAAAGCTTGCTTGAGTTTTTTAGAAATTATTACCAGCCTCAAAACATGGTGATCGTAGTCGTGGGAGATGTGGAACCTCTGGAAGTAAAAGATTATGTTGAACAAATGTTTGGTAAAGAAAGAGGAAGGCCTGTGGCAAGAGCCCAATATGTGCCAGAGCCTGAGCAATTGGAAACAAGGTTTAAGAAAATAGAAGACAAGAGAATTGAAAGATCTTACTGGATAATAGGTTGGAGGGTAATGCCCGTCGGAGTTAAAGAATACTACTCTCTTTTAGTTTTGGACCAGATTTTGAGTGGCGGAAGGACTTCAATTTTATACAGAGAGTTGGTTGAGAAGGGCATTGTCTACTCTATATATGCGGGAGACCTTGCAAGGCCAAGGGACAACCTTTTTGTAATATCAGCCAGCTTTGATCCAAAAAAATATGAGGAAGTAAAAAGAAAAGTTTCTGAAATACTTCAGGCTCTGCCTCAAAGCTTAACTGATGAGGAAGTGCAAAAGGCAAAGCAGAGGATAATAAACTCAGAAACCTTCTCCTTAGAAAGGGTTCAAAGGGAAGCTTACTACATTGGTTATTCCTTGACAGTGGTGGGACTTTTGGACTACTATCTTTACTTTGAAAACAACATAAGGTCCGTTAGGAAAAAGGACGTGGTGGATGTTCTACAAAAATACATACTCAACAAACCATACTCTGAGATACTCATGCTACCACAGAAATGAAGTTGATTTTTATAATTTTTACTCTTTTTAGCTTAGCTTACGGAGGTCAGAACTTGAAAGAGGTTGTTTTGGAAAACGGCGTAAAGCTTATTCTAAAGGAAACGAAGGGTAGAGGGATCATTTCTGGTTATATCTTCGTTAAAGGTGGCACACATGGGGAAGAAAAGAGGGGAACTACAAACCTAATGGCAAGCCTATTGACAAAGGGGACAAAAACCTACAGCTCCTACGAGATTGCCAGCACCTTTGAAGATTGGGGAGGGTTCATAAGTTCTTCTGCTGCCGACGATTATGTGGAGATAAGCTTTGCCACAAGACCTCAAGGGCTTGACCAAGCCCTGAAAGTTATAGAGAGTATGCTCCTTGAACCATCCTTTAAAGAAGAAAACCTTCAGGTGGAAAAAAGGAGGGTACTATCCAACATAAGGTCAAGAAGGGAAGATGGTTTTGAGCTTGCAATGGAGAGGCTAAGGCTTCTGACTTACAGAGGAACAACTTATGAAGTTTCTCCTCTGGGAAAGGAAGAGGATGTGGAGAAAATAAACAGAGATGACCTTCTGAAGAGATGGGAAGAAATGTTAAAAGGTAAAAACATTGTGGTGGCAGTTGTGGGAGATGTGGATTTTTCACAGATGGAAAAGAAATTTTCAGAGGTTTTTTCCCGATTGCCATCTGGGGAATTTAGGGTTAGCATGCAAGAAGTTTCTGTAGATGCTGAGGTTTTACAGAAGGTTCAAAGGAAAAACTCCTCCCAGGCTACTGTTCTTTGTGCCTTTCAAGGAGCCCAGCCAAAGGGTAAAGACTTCTTTGCTATTAGAGTGTTAAACAGCATTTTGGGAGATGGTATGACTTCCAAACTTTTTGATGAACTAAGAGAAAGAAGGGGCTACGCATACGCTACCTACTCTATGTATCCTATAAGACTTTACTCTCCTAGGCTCTTTGCCTACATAGGCACCTCTCCAGAAAAAAGAGAGAATGCAATAAAGGACTTAATACAGATCGTGCAGGATGCAAGCATAACGGAGGAAGAGGCGGCTCTTGCTAAAAGGAAGATAATAGGTGGGTATCTTTTGGATAGACAAACGAGAGGAAGGCAAGCCTTTTACTTAGGCTTTTGGGAAATTATGGGGTTTGGATACAGGATGGAGCAAGATTACGTAAAACACATAGAAGATGTTTCTCTACAAGATGTGCTAAGAGTGAGGGAGGCTCTAAAAAAAGGCTACCACTGTGTGGTGGTGGAGCCATAATGAGACTAATCACATAAAGATAAGGTCTTTAGCATATCTTTAAACCCTATGTTTAAGAGGCATGTGGAGATCTCTTTGGACTTGGCTGATAAGTGTGTTAAATGCGCTCTGTGCAAATCTGTTTGCCCAACCTATCCACACATAGAGGAAGAGGGCGGGTTTGCAAGGGGTAGACTTGTATTGGCGCAGATGTTGCTAAATGGAGAAATACCGGAAACTAAAGAAGCTTACAAACACTTGGACCAGTGCGCCATGTGTAGAAGGTGCGAGTGGATCTGTCCTAACGGCGTGGAATACAAGGAAGTCATCGTCAGTGCTAGAGAAAAACAAAATAGATCCCTTATCAAAGAGGCTGGGCTTAAGGCTTTGGATGTTTTGCAGTCCGATGCAGGAAGGAAAACAGTTAAGCTTTTGGGTAAGGTGATGGATAAATTCTCTTTTAAAGAAATCAAGGTGTTTTTTCCCACAGGGGCGGTCAAGTTTATGCCAAAACCAGACGGAAAGGCTTTTAGTTTAAGGGGTAAAACCTTCAAAGCTGAGCAGGAGAGAGGAAGACTACTGTTCTTTACTGGTTGTATGATAGACGCCTTTTATTCCAAAACAGGGGAAAGCGTAATCAAGCTTATGAACAAAGCAGGTTGGACAGTTATAGTGCCAGAAGATATAAAGTGTTGTGGGGCGCCTCATTATTACTCTGGCAACACGCCTGCCTTTCAAAGGCTTAAAGAACACAATTTAAAAGAGATGGAAAAGTACGAGTTTGATGCTATAGTGGTAGCCTGTCCCACGTGTGGAGGAGCCATGCAGGAAGATTACGGCATAGACAAAAAAGTTTATGACTTTTCTGAAATAGTCTTTGAAACTTCTCTTTCTTTCAAAGGAAAAGGGGAAAAGGTTACCTTTCACGTTCCCTGCCACTCGTACAGCGCAATGAAGGTAAGTGAAAAGGTTTTCTACGGTATTATCCAAAGAGTAGAATCAGACCAGCTGATAAAGGGAGAGAAGGATAAATCCTGCTGTGGCTTTGCGGGACTTTTCTCAATAACAAACCCAGAGCTATCTAAAAGAATACAGAGAGAAAAGATAGAAGACGTCAAAAAGACTGGTGCTGACTTAGTGCTCACCTCTTGCCCTGGGTGCGTTCTTAATCTGAAGGATGGGGTAAAAACTCACAAAACAAATCAAGAAGTTATGCACCTTGCAGATTACTTAGCTGGACGCCTTGAGGAGTGATTATAATCTTTATAACATGAGAGAGCTGGATATTGTTGCCAGAAGCAAGGCTATTGAAATTGTAGGCGAGATACAAAGATGCTCAGAAGGTGAGAACTCAAAGTTTTACTGCCTGCCTGTGAAGATAATCTTTGATAACGGAGAGGAAAGGGAATACTTACTAAAAGCCCACGGAGAGCCAAAGACGCTCCTTGACTTTATAGAAAACAAAAAGGGACTAAAGGATAAGATGGAAAAGTCCTTTGTGCTTCTCAAAAGCGGAGAAATTCTTTACGGAAGCTATCTTTCACAGTAAGGATATCCTTTTCTATCTGCTTTAGCAGTTCTTCCTTTGAGGGAAATTTTCTCTCTTCCCTTATAAAGCTCAGAAATTCCACTTTTATTTTCTTGCCCCTTAAGTTGCCTCTGAAGTCCAAAAGGTGGACCTCAAGCACCTTAGTCCTTCCATCAAAGGTAGGCCTGTAGCCGTAGTTTGCAACGCCTAAGTACTGATCCTCTACCTTGACTGCATACACTCCTTCCTTAAGACACAAATTTTCTGTCCCACCAAGGTTTGCAGTAGGATAGCCCAGCACGCTTCCCCTACCAGAGCCTCTTACTACCTTTCTTCTTATAAAATACCTTTCTCCTAAGTATTCAAAAGCTTCTTCTAACCTCCCACTGTGCAAAAGTCTTCTGATGTAGGTGCTGCTTATGAGGTGTCCGTTTTTGTAGAATGGTTCTGCAGTTTCTACCTCAAAACCCAACCTCTGTCCAAACTCCTTGGCCAACTCCACCTCCCCCTCTTTTTTGTAGCCAAACCTCCAGTCATAACCCACCAGAAGGTACTTACATTTTAACCTCTCGTAGATGATGTTCCTCAAAAAGTCCTCCGCCTTAACCTTAGAAAATTCTTTATCAAAATGTATATAAACCACCACATCTACACCAAGCCTTAGTATTCTCTCTGCCCTTTCCAGAGGATCTGTTAGCTCGCATGGTTGCTGGCTTGGTGACAGAGTCTTTGAAGGATGAGGATAAAAACTCAGAACGCAAGATTTAAGATTCCTTTTTTTTGCATTCTCCACAAGTCTTTCTATTAAATATCTGTGCCCAAGGTGCACACCGTCAAAAACACCTACCGTGATTGCCCAATGGCCATACAACTCATAAACACACTCAAAATCTCTTAAACATTTAGAGTTTATGTTAAGAGAAACTACTTTTTCCATAGCTTGAGCACTTTTTCCCAAAAGCTGACTTCCTGGCTTACTTGCACCTTTTCCTCTACCACAAATCTATCAAGGTAATCATCTAAAAGTATAAATCTATCGCAGATCTTTCTTAGAAGATAGGAGCTTGTCCTCTTAAAGGATGCGTTTTCTACCCTTTTGCCTAAGCTTTGGACCTCTTCCACCGTGTAAGAAAAATCGCTATCTCCACTTACCAAAACAACAGTATCGTATGCGTCTTTATAAGCAAGGCTTAGCATGTCGGTAGCTAACATTATATCCACCTCTTTTTCTATAAACTCTCCTCCTGGAAGTCTCTTCAGATTTGCAGTCTTAACTTTTATACCTTGCAGTGATAGTTCTTCTAAAAACCTTCTTTGTCTTAAAAAGCTTTCCCACTCGGGCGTGTGCTTTTTTAAATCTTTCTCCTGCGGTATTGCTCCATAAAAATAAGCTCTTACAAGTCTTCTATCCTCTTTTAAGAATTCTATAAGTTTTGTGTAGTCTATTTTTATATTCAGCTGTTTTATGGCGTGGAAAAGATTGGAACCATCTATGAATATAACTAACCTTTCCATACAGAAAGTTTATATCCGCCACCTCAAAAAGGCTCCCATACCATCTAACCTCTTTTGGAGATCTTCTCTAATTATTATCTCTACACCTGCTCTCTCCTCTAAGGCGAGCTCTATTATTTCATCCACTATGTCCTCCACTGGATAGGCAACCTCTCCCTCCACAGGGCATTCGGGCTTTAAGGTAGGCAGATGGGATTCTAAACAGTAATATCCAGGCTTTTCAAAACTGTCGGCTACTAAAAGAGTTTTTACGTTTCCCATTTGCAGCTGCTCCAGAACCTTTGATACCCCACTAACCGCAAGCCCCTGCCCTTCCAAAAGCTCAAGCTGATCTATCAGGCTTTCCTCTTGCTCCCTGTCCTTTTGCCAAAGCAGATCCAAAACTTTCTCTTTGATCTCATGCTCCTTAGCTTCAGAAGGATTAATGTTTATATATCCCACTAACCTTTCCAAGAGGTAGGTGTGTAGGTGGTTTTCTATATCTTTTATATCTTCCCTTAAGCTTCCTATGACTAACTTGTCAAATTTGTTTTCTTTCCACGCTTCCATAAGGGCATCGTTGGTTATTTTAAATATCCTGTGCTTTTCCTCCTGAATTCTCATGTGAAATCTGTATTCACCCATAGAGTGCTGAACCATGTTTGGTGATGAAGCCCTTGAAGGCATAGAGTATTTGAAAGTGCCTTGCGCCCCCTTTAATGCATCACCACCACTGTGAAATCTGTGAGACCTAGTAGCCAATGGTTCAAGAAAATCGTAAACTTCTACAATGCTTTCAAAATCCATCAAAAAGAACCTGATATGCTTTCTGTCCAACAGAACAACGCCAATTCTACCTAATTCCTCGTCTATGGCTGCTAGTTCTCTAACTAAGGGATTTATAGACACCATAAGTCTGTCTCTGTATGCGTAGGGAAGCTTTATAGGAACAAATATATCCTTGCCACTGCATGAAAATAGCGCTACACCCCCACAAGATTTTAGATTTTCCGGATCGCTGATAAAATCCTCCATTTTTTTAAAGTCTTCAATCAGAGAATTAAGGACTTCCTCGCTGAGTTTCCTTTTTTCTAAGTTAGTCTTCTGAGCTTTTACCATGTCTTTGAATACTTTCAGATACTTTCTGTCAGTTCTGCTTTCTGGTGTGAGTCTCAGATATAGACTTGAAACAAGGTATGGAGAGTATGTCTTTTCGAGTAGTGTTTCAAGTGCCTCTTTTAAGTTTTTCATTCCTTTTCCTCCTTTTGCATCTGAAAAATCCACGGAAGGTCATCTAAAGTTTGGATATTATAAACTACGATAAAAAGCCTTTCCAAGCCTATGGAACAGCCAGAAAAGCTTGTAATGTTGGCTAATGCCTTTAACAGCTCCCCATCCAGCGGGAGTTCTCTACCCCTCAAGTTTGATTCCATTCTTTTTCTTATTTCATTTGGGTCCCTCTCTTCTGTCCATCCGTTGGCTATCTCCACGCCCTTTATGTACAGTTCAAATCTCTCCGCATATCCATCTTTCAAAACACTGTAAATCCCAAGCTTGGAAGGGAACTTTACTAAAAAAGTGGGCTTGTCAAAGCCAAGATGCTTTTCCAAATCTATGTATAGGCGGTAAAATAAGCTGTCCCAATCTTCTTTATCGTCAAACTCGTATCCGTAGGAAACGAGATTGTTTTTAAGTATTTCTTCATCCTCAGACAAAACAACCCCTAAGTATTTTTCAAAAGCCTTCTCAAGCTCAAGCACTTCGTAGCTTTCAAATCCGAAGAGTTTCAACAACTCTACGATTTCCTCTATAAGATTTTCATAGCTTGCCTCCAACCTATACCACTCCAACATAGTAAATTCAGGTCTGTGTAATCTTCCATACTCTTTATCTCTAAAAACCTTAGTTATTTGAAACATATTAATCGGAAAACTTGCAAGCAATTTTTTCATTGCATGCTCGGGTGAAGTATGAAGCCAAAAAATTCTGTCCCTTCCACCCAGATTAAGTTTGACCTTTAGAGGTTCTACGTTGGGATCCACGTTTGGATACATCTGCAAGATTGGAGTTGTAACTTCCAAGTAACCTTTTGATTTAAAAAAGTTCCGTATAGTATCTATAAAATCAGCCCAAGCGAGGAGCAAGTTCTCTGGCTTTTTATGCATTGATCTGAATATTATACTTTAAGGACCATGAGCGCAAAAGCCGAGTTTATAGTTTTAAAGAAAATGCTCGTAAACGAGTGGGACTTACTCGCCTACATTTACGGAACAGTGGGAAAGGGAAGGATCTTTGTAAGAAATGGTTTTCACCCTCAGAATGCATACTGTGCTATCTTTGAACCCTTCAACATATTGAAAGTATATTGCCACCATTCGGGAGGGCTTTTGATATTGGACGATGTAATAGAGGTAAAGTTCTATTCATACCTAGCTCTGAAGAATTTCCGCAGATTTTCGTGGATGACAAAGGTTGTTCAAACTGTAGTTGGTTGGATTTCCTATTATGATAGTTTCATATTTAATCTTCTTCAAAACTACTTAAAAATAGACGTCAAAAACTACAAAGTGTTTGAAATAAAGCTTAAATTAGAGCTAATTAAATCTCTTGGTGTTTACAGAGAGGATATTTTTGAAAATAGTTTAGCTGAAATTTTGAATAAGATTAACCGTGAGGACCGAATTGAGAATTTAGAAGAATTATCCTTAAGTGAATCCTTATACAGAAAAATAACACAACACTTGGAGGATATCTTGAAAAAATCCCTTGACTGAGGAAGGGAAACAGGCTTATATTTTATCCTATTCTTTTGTAGAGGGGAGTTAGCATGATAAAAATTCTTTTTTTATTAATGCTGACTTGTTCCATAATTGGTAATACATCTTTAATGCAACTTGGAGTGGGTGGTCCTTCTGTAAGTTATCCTTCTCAGGATGTGTATTACGATGACCCATTGGAGGAAATCAATACCGAAAGTGTGGATGAAATCATTAGAAAAGAGATGTCTGTCGAAGAAGCTTTTAGGGAGCTTGTGGATGTCAGAACTGTGGATATGGTAAGACCAGATATATGGCCTGTGGTTGGGGTGGTGACTTCGGATTACGGCTGGCGCATAATGGGTAGGCGGAAGGAATTTCACACCGGTATAGATATATCCGCTTCCTACGGCACTCCCGTCAGCGTAACCGCGGATGGCCGAGTTGTATATGCTGGTTGGTTGAGAGGCTACGGGTACACCGTGATCGTATACCATGGTCATGGCTTTGCCACTTTGTATGCGCACCTTTCAAGCATTTCTGTAAGTTATGGAGATAAAGTTGTAAAGGCGCAGATAATCGGTAAAGTTGGTAATACTGGTAGGTCTTTTGGAAATCACTTACATTACGAGATATTGAAATACGGGATGAGGCAAAATCCCATAGCCTATTTGCCTTAAAGCAATCCCCTTCTTCTTAAAGCGTCTTCGTAAATTCTTTTGTACAGATGGTTCCATTCGGGCGTGCCTTCCACTATCCTTTTTGAATAGGACCTTATTCTTTCTCTAACTTCTTTATCTATGTCCTCCTCTTCCTTTAGAGCCTCCATAAGTATGTTCCTCGTCCTTGCTCTTATAACATAGGGTTCTTCGTACACTTCTACAGATTCATCTTCCATTATTAGGTCCTTTATCATACCCGCTATTTGATTCATCCTCTCTCTTTTGTTGGTGTTAATGTTCATTTCTTCCGCAAGTCTATTGCGAATTGCTTTATAAGCAGTTCTGTAATCTAAGCTTGCTTCTTCCACAAGATCCATTTTTTCCTTTAGTATTTCTCTGGTTTTTTCATCAAGCATTCTTTCCTCTTCTTCAGCCTTTTTGAAAATCCCTATTATTTTCTTTTTAAAAACATAAGGATCTTCCAATTCTATTATTCTTTCTTCTGTTAGCTCTTTTATAATCCTATCTGCAATACGCTCCACCAATTTTTCTGGTAGTCTCATAATTTGTTAATTATATCATGCTATCGGTCGGGTCGGGAGCTAAGCAGACTATTTTTTTGTAAGTTATAATTTAAAGATTTAGGCATATATGAAAAGTGAGCAAATACTGCTTAGGGCAAGACAAGTAATAGAGGAGGAAGTAAGAGAGCTCTCTAAACTTTCAGAGAGGTTAGACCAGTCTTTCGTGAAAGCGGTAGAACTTATCCTAAACTGCGAGGGGAAGGTTATAACTACGGGAGTAGGCAAATCTGGACATATAGCCCAGAAGATAGCATCTACGCTTTCTTCCACAGGCACTCCAGCCCACTTTTTACATCCCTCAGAAGCCCTTCACGGGGACCTTGGAGTTATAGAAAGCAAGGATGTGATACTTGCCATATCAAATAGTGGAGAGTCGGCAGAAGTGGTTGCCCTACTTCCTTACGTTAAGCTAATAGGAGCTAAGATTATATCCATAGTTAATAACATTAACTCCACTTTGGCTAAACACTCGGATGTATGCTTGTTTTTAGGTGTGGGAAAGGAAGCGTGTCCTTTAAACTTAGCTCCGACCACCACAAGCACTGCCTCTTTGGTTTTAGGAGACGCGCTGGCTATGGTTCTTTTGGAGCTAAGAGGATTCACAGAAAAGGATTTTGCCAACAGGCATCCTGCGGGGACGCTTGGGAGAAAGCTAAAGCTTGTGAAAGAGCTTTGCCACACCGGCGAAGAAGTTCCTATAGTGAAAGAATTAGATCCGATGGGTAAAGTTATAGTGGAAATGACTAGCAAAGGCTTTGGAGCGGTGGCGGTGGTGGATGACGAAGGAAAACTCTGCGGTATCATCACCGATGGGGATCTAAGAAGGTTTATAAACAGAGGAGGGGACCTGAACAACAGTCTTGCCAGGGATGTGATGACCAAAAATCCCAAAACTGCAAGGATGGAGGAGCTTGCAGCAGAAGCTCTAAGAAGAATGGAAGATTACAAGATTACTGTATTGATAATTACGGACGAGGATAGAAAGCCAATAGGCATCATTCACATGCATGACATTCTAAGAGCTGGAGTGATATACTAAGTTTTCATGCTGGACCTTTTGGTAAAAGATGCATTCGTCGTTGAGCTAGGAAAAAGACTGAACGTTGGAGTAAAGGATGGTAAGATAGCGTATATTGGACAAGAGGAGAAAGAAGCAAAACAAGTAATACATGCCAACAGGAAGCTGCTTTTACCTTCCTTTGCCAACATGCACACTCACTTACCTATGACCCTTTTGAGAGGCCTTGGGGCAGACCTACCACTTATGGATTGGCTTCAGAAGGTTATATGGAGGTTAGAAGCGGAGTTTGTTTCAGGGGAGTTTGTAAGGGACGGTACGCTTATAGCACTGGCGGAAGGTATAAAGAGCGGGACCACTTTGTTTATGGATATGTATTTTTTTGAAGAAAAAGTGGGTGAGGTGGCTAAGCAAGTGGGAGTTAGGGTAGGTTTGGGTTTTGGCATACTGGACTTTCCTACAAAGGTTGCTAAAGCACCAGAAGAGTACATAAAGAGAGCAAAGGATTTTGTAAGGGTTTTTAAAGGAGAAGAGCTCGTCTTTCCTGTGCTTTGTCCCCACGCTCCCTATACCTGCGGTCCATCCACCTTTGAAAAGGTTCAAGAGTTGGCACAGTCCGAAGACGTCTACATTCATACTCACCTTTCGGAGACCAGAGAGGAAGTGGAAAAGATAAAAGAGCAGTATGAGAAAACTCCCGTTATGCATTTAGAAAGCTTAGGAGTTTTGAGCGAAAGGCTACTTTGTGCCCACGTGGTATGGACCACGGAGGAAGAGAGGGAACTTCTCAAAGAGAGAAAGGTTAAAGTTCTGCACTGTCCAGAAAGTAACCTAAAGCTTGCCTCTGGCATAGCGCCAATTTGGGATTACGTAAGAAGGGGTATTCACGTTTGCCTTGGAACGGATGGACCAGCGTCTAACGACAACCTAAACATGCACGAGGAGATGTCTTTGATGGCTAAGCTCCAAAAGGGTTTTAGTCTAAACGCTAAGGCAATGGATGCAAGCCAGGCTCTAAGGATAGCCACACAGATGGGTTTTGAGGCTGTTGGTATAAAGGCAGGAAGGATAGAGCTGGGTTTTGAGGCGGATTTTATACTGGTTAAAACAGATAGTCCCCACTGGAAGCCCTTGTATGATCCCATCTCTCAGTGGGTGTATAGCGCAAGCGCAGAGGATATAGACACTGTAGTTTGTAGGGGAAAGGTTTTGATGGAAAAGAGAGAGCTCAAAACCATAGACGTGCAAGAGGTGGAGTTTGTGGCAAAAAAATGGAGAGAAAGAATCCTGAGGTTTCTTACGGGGCGTGGCGCAGGTGGTAGCGCGTCGGCTTCGGGAGCCGAAGGTCAGGGGTTCGAGTCCCCTCGCCCCGATGTTGATTAGACTTTTTCCAAAAATAGAAGTATCCACTCAAAAACCAGTTCTTTGGTTTCACTGTGCAAGCGTAGGAGAGTTCAACACTGCCAAGCCCATACTTTTAGAGCTTAAAAAGCACTTTTTCATACTTTTGACCTACTTTTCCCCGAGGGCTAAGGCTTTTTTGCTAAAACAGAAGGAGTTTTATGACGCCTTGCATCCTTTACCCTTAGACCTTCCCTTTTCAGTAGGTAGATTCTTAAAACAGGTACGGCCTGTTGCTTTACTAATCATGGAGAGGGAACTGTGGTATTTTTTGATAAAAAAGGTGAAAGTTAAAAAGATTCTACTAAACGCCTATGCAAAGGGAAGTGTGCTGGAAAAGATGCTTTCCAAGGAGTTTGACTTGATAGTATGTCGGACTGAAGAGGACAAAAAAAGGTTTGAGTCCTTTGGTGCTAAGTCTACAGCCTGCGGAAACCTAAAGTTTGTCTTAGAAAGAGAAGAAAAAGACGTAGAGATTAACCTGCCAAAAGGCAAAACCATTGTGGTTGGAAGCATCCATCCTTCTGAGTTAGAATTTATAAAAGCCTTTTACACAAAAATGTCTGAAAGATTTAAAGATTTAAACTTAGTCTTGGTTCCTCGCCACCTTTCAAAGGTAGATTTTTTTATGAAGGAGCTGGCAGATTTTAAGCCCTGTTTGAGAAGCTCAAGCAGAACAGACTGTAGAGTGGTAGTGGTGGATACATTGGGCGAGCTTTTTTATCTTTACAAGCATGGGGACCTGTGCATGGTTGGGGGGAGCTTTTCAAAGGGCATAGGGGGACACAACCTATTAGAGCCAGTTTGTCATAGAAAGCTTACAGTCTTTGGACCTTACACTCAAAAGGTAAAGGACTTGGAGGGTTTTGTGCTTTCCAAAGGATTGGGTTTTAAGGTCAAGAGCGTTCAAGAAGCGGTGGAGGTAGCTACGAGAGTAATCAGCGGGCAGGTGAGTTTTCCAGCCGATTTTGACTTGGCAGGTTATGCAAAGCAGATAAAAGACTGTTATATGTTTTGGATTAAGAGATGTTTACAGATAGGTGGATAGCTTATTCTGTAGTATTACTATTCATAATGGGGGAGGTTGCGATAATTAGTTCTAACGTGCTCGGTGCTGGAGAATTCAAGTACGAAACTCTTAGGAGGCCCCTCTCGCAAATGATATCCTTTATCTTTGGCCTTTTTTTGGCTAATTTCGTGAGTAGAATGGACTACAAAAAGCTTTTTAGCAAAAAAATAGCCTATTCTTTTATATTTCTTTCCTTTCTTTTACTTATGGCAGTATTAATTAAAAAAATTGCTACAGGGAAGCCTGTGGATAGATGGTTGATAGGTAAAAGCGTGCAACCTTTAGAATTCCTGAAGATATCTGTCGTAATTTTCTTAGCGTACTACATAGTGGCTAAAGGTTCCCTAAGAAGTTTTATGTTGATTTCATGGGCCTTTCTTCTGATATTTTCCAACGTTTTACTTCTTACCCTACAACCTGATAAAGGGGGGGCAGTATTTGTGCTCATTCTTTCCCTCAGCATAATGTACGTTGGGGGTATTCCGTATAAACTTTATCTTCCTCTATTGGCTTTAGCTTTTCTCTTTAGCTATAACCTTTTGAAGACTGGTTATGTTTCCGAAAGGATAGCGGCATGGATGGATCCTTTTGCGGAAGCTGAGGAGGAGGGCTATCAGATAATTCAATCTTTATACGCCTTCGCAAAAGGAGGTCCCTTTGGTGTAGGTATAGGAAAGGGTATTCAGAAAATGGGTGTCCTTCCTGAATCTGATACAGAATACGTAATGTCGGTAATAGGCGAAGAGCTTGGTTTTGTTGGAGTTATGTTAGTTCTGAGTTTGTATGCCATACTCATAGGTAGGATGTTTTATTATTCGGTGAAAATAACAGAACCTTTTGGAAAGCTTTTAATGTTTGGTTTTGCTATGAACTTTTCCCTTGCCTTTCTCTGGAATTTGAGCATGGCTACCAATCTAATTCCACCAAAAGGTATAGCACTACCCTTTGTTAGCTACGGTGTTTCTAGCATGACAGCTTCAATGATTATGGTAGGATTGGCTCAGTCGGTTATCAGAGTTTGGCATAGGGAAAGGACTTTTTCTACGCTAACTGACTTGACGCACTCATAAGTGCCAACCTTACACCTCTTTGGATTGGGTGAGCAGGGAGAGCATTCAACTTGTGGTGTGATGTATGCACCTCTTAGTGGATAGAAGCCGTATATGGGAGCTGTGGCTGTGTAGATGGTTAAGGCTGGCACGCCTAAAGCATTTGCAATATGGACGGCTGAAGAATCGCAGGATACAACAAGCTTAGCTTTGGATAAAACAGCCATAAACTCCCGCAAAGAAGTTTTGCCTACTAAGTTTATTGCGTTATCCTTAAAGCTTTTTGACCTTTCCTCGTCCCTTTTGGTGCCCACTACCACAACCTCTTTACCAATAGCCCTTGAAAGTTCTACCCAGTGGTCTATGTGCCATTCCTTTAAGGGAAAGTTGGAAAAAGGAGAAAAAACCACGTAATCCTCCGGAAGGTTAAACTTTTCCTTAACCTTTCTAACCTCCGTCTCATCCACAAACAGCTTTGGGTAAAGCTCGTCTTTTTTTGGGACTATTCCAAGGGGTTTTAGAAGCTGTGCATTTCTTTCTACCTCGTGCATTTCCCACCTGTGTGGAACTTTGTGGGTGTACAAAACAGAAAGCTCCGACCTGTCAAATCCTATCCTTAAGGGTATGCGAGAAAGGTAAAGTATCAGAGCAGTGCGCATAGACCTATGAACAGAAATTACTGCATCGTAATGCTTTATCTGACTGATTATCCTAAATGATTCCCAAAATCCCTTGTTAAAGGGTATGAGTTCTACATTGTATCCCTTCAAAAGCTCAACTATAAAAGGTCTTCCTACAAAACCTACTCTGTAAGATCTTCTTTCAAGGATGCGAAGAAGGGATGTTGCCAATACCACATCCCCAAGAAAGGCAGTCTGCCAGATTAAAACTTTCATTTAACATTGGAGATACTGGCTATCTTCCAGCTCTTCTCATCCTTTATGGTTATAAACCAAAAGAGCTTTTCCACACCATTTTTATCTATGACTTTAACCAACACCTCAGCGTGCTTATCGTCTATCTTCTTAACGTCTATTATCTTTACTTTCTTTACATTTTCTCCCATAGAACTAAGGGCGCAAGCCAAAAGTTCTGAAGGTTTCATCTCAGTGATCTGTATAGGTAGTTTTACATCTTGCACTAAAGCATCCCTAAAGGGTGGGTATAGCAACTTAACAGCTTCTTTGCCTTCTCCTTCCCTTATGGCAGACATAAACTCCTTGACGGTATCCTTGGACGCTTCCTCTGGGCTCGTGCCACAACCCCTAAAAACAAAGAAGCCTACCAACACCAGCGCAAGTATTAGGACTATTCTCTTCATCGTAAAACCTCCATTATGTATTCGTGTATAGCTTTTGCCGCTTTTTTACCGTGGGATATGGCTCTTACCACCGTGTCCCCTCCGTTCACCACATCCCCCCCTGCAAAGAGACCCTTTACACTGGTTCTAAAGTTTTTATCTACTTTAATGGTTCTCCAACGGGTTAGTTCTAAACCTTCTAAGTCTTGGTAAGCTATAGGATTGGCCTTTTGGCCTATGGCAAAGATCACAGAATCGCACTCTATTACGTGCTCAGAGTTTGGAACGGGCACAGGTTTTGGCCTTCCGCTTTCGTCTGGCTCTCCCAACTCCATCTTTATGCACTTAACACCCACCACCCTTCCCCTGCTGTCTCCCAGTATTTCTATAGGTTGGGTGAGCCAGTGTATTATAGCTCCTTCTTCCGCTACGTGGTCCCACTCTTCGTCCCTTGCGGAAGAGGTTTCCCTTGTTCTTCTGTAAAGCACGTGAGTTTCTACTCCAAGCCTCAGAGCTGTTATGGCACAATCCACTGCGGTAAAGCCCCCACCTATTATGGCGGTCCTCTTGCCAAGGTCTATTGGTGTGGAAGATTGGGGAAACTGATTTGCCATCAAAAGCCCTACCCTTGTTAAAACCTCTATAGCTGAATACACGCCTTTTAAGGTGTCTCCTTTGATGCCAAGGCTTCCCCTTCCTGCTCCTACACCTAAAAAAACCGCATCGTATTTTTCAAGAAGCTCCTTCAGGCTTATCGTCCTTCCTACTACCCAACCAAAGAAAAAACGCACACCAAGTTTTTCCAACCTCTTTAGCTCCCATTCTATAACGCTTCTGTCAAGCCTTGCATTTGGTATGCCGTAGGTCATCACACCGCCAGCCTTTGGAAGAGCTTCAAACACATCCACGCTGTGTCCAAGCTTTGCAAGTTCATAGGCACAGGTTAGACCCGCAGGTCCCGCTCCCACCACCGCTACCCTTTTTCCCGTTGGCTCGTTCCTTTCTTCCAAGTCCAAACCAGAGATTCTGATAAAATCTCCCACAAACTTTTCCAAGTTCCCTATACCTACCGCTAAGCCCTTGTTCTTTCTGTTTCTTACCACGTCGTAGTGGAGTATACAAGAGCCTTCACACTGTTTTTCCTGAGGACAAACCCTTCCACAGATGGAAGGAAAGGGATTAGACTCTATGATCTTTTTGTAAGCATTCACTAAGTTTCCTTGGGCTATCTCTTTTATAAACCCCGGTATGTCAATACCAGCAGGACAAGCCTTTATGCACCTTTGATCTGCATCTTTGCAAAGAAGACACCTTTGCGCTTCATCCAAAGCAACGGATACAGAGTATCCAAGAGCATACTCTTTAAAAGTGCTTACCCTCTCCTTTGGTGGGAGTAAGGATTCTTGGTTTCTATCCTCATATCGTATTCTTACTGGCATTCTTAGAATAGTTATTATAATTCTTTAGCATGCAGATAGGAATAATTGGCTTTGGAAACATGGGTAGTGCCTTAGGGGAGGGGTTAAGCAAGGTTTGGGAAGTTATAGCTTTTGACGTGGATAGCTCTAAGTCGGATAGGGCTTTAGAACTTGGCATTGGTTGGGCAAGCAGTTTGGATTTTCTAATAAGAAACTCTCAGTTTATCCTACTGGCGGTAAAGCCAAAGGATGCAGGAAAAGTTTTGGAAAGTCTAAAAGGAAAGCTAGAGGATAAGGTTTTGGTAAGCATAGTGGCTGGGCTTTCTCTCAAAAAGATAGAGGGTATCTTGGGGCAAGAAAAGATAATAAGGTGTATGCCAAACCTTGCGGTGGTGGTTGGAAAGGGCACGATGGCTTACACTTGCAACCAACTTGTTAGTGAGCAAGAAGAAAGACAGTTTTGCGAGGGCTTTTCTCAGTGTGGAAGCTTGTATAAGATAGATGAAGGTTTGATGGATGCCTTCACTGCCATTGCAGGTTCAGGTCCTGCCTTTGTGATGAAGTTTATTTCTGCCCTTTGCCTTGCGGGTGTGAGAGAGGGTTTTAGCTACAATCAAGCAAAGGACATAGTTTTAAGCACCATAGAGGGGACTTTGCACATGCTCAAAACCTTTGGGGGACACCCAGAAGAGTGGATAAGCAAAGTTGCCTCTCCTGCTGGGACCACGGTAGAAGGCTTAAAAGTCTTAGAAGAGAGCGGTTTTTCTGGTATATTGATGGAATGCATACGAAGGAGCACACAGCGCTCAAAAGAGCTTGGATAACCATTAGATACAAAAACTCTCTTGCAGGTCTCAAGCTTTACCAACCAGAAGATAAAGTTTTTACTCTTAAGCAAATACATTCAGATAGGGTAGTTTATTTAGAGAAAGAATGGCATTCAGAAGGGGACGCTATAATCACGACTAGAAAAAACTTTCCCATAGGTGTAAGAACCGCAGACTGCGTGCCTATGGCTTTTTTGGGTAAAGAAGCTGTGGGAGTGGTGCATGCGGGCTGGAGGGGTATAAAGGCTAACATAGTAGAGAAGTTTTTGGAGAAGTTTCTCAAAATAGAAGAGGCTCCGTTGGTTTTTGTAGGCCCCTCAGCAAAAGCGTGCTGTTATGAAGTGGGAAAAGAGTTTGAAGAAAGCTTTATTTTCCTTCACCACAAAAATGGCAAGCTTTTTCTGGACACTCAGCTGGAAGTGTTGCACAGATTAAAAAACTTTGGAGTAAAAAGAATAATCACCTACAATCAATGCACCATATGCACTGAAAAGTTTCCCTCCTACAGAAGGGATAAAACATCCCAAAGAATGCTACTTTTTGCTTTGCTTGAGGCATGAGAATAGGCGAGTTTATGCTGTGGTTTGATGAAGTGTCTTCAACGCAGGACATTTTGAAAGGGGGAAGATTTCCTTTTGGAACGGTTGTGGTAGCAAACAGGCAAAGCAAGGGTAGGGGTAGGTTTGGAAGGGTTTGGTACTCTCAGGAGGGCGGACTTTACCTTAGCCTTTTGCTAAGCGCTACGGAGTTTAACGAGATCCTTCCTCTTCCTTTGGTTGTTGGCTATTCCATGCTGCTGATGCTTGAAAAAGAAGGCTTTAGCCCAATGCTAAAGTGGGTAAATGACGTTTATATAAAAGGAAAGAAGGTTTGTGGTGTGCTGGTGGAAAGGTCCATGGATAGGCTGATAGTTGGAATAGGAGTAAATTTAAATCAGAGAGAACTTCCAGCACATCTAAACGCTGTCTCCCTTTACATGCTAAGTAGCAGGACGTCTGACAAAAGGGCTTTTCTCCTGGATTTTTTGGACATTTTCAATAAGGTTTTAGAAGAATACATAAAGTCTGGTTTTAAAAGCTTTAAAGACCGCATAAAGGAAAAGCTGTTGTTTTTTGGGCAGGAGGTGGTAGTTCAATCTGACACAGCCACAGCGGGTATCTTTGAGGACATAGATTGGGATGGGGGCTTACTGCTTAGAACCGCTGACGGCATAGTTAAATTTACCGCTGGAGAGGTAAGTTTAAGAGGCTTATATGTACCTTAAAATCGTTAGGTCCTTTTGGTCTGCCACGATACGCATAAGGGCTTCGTAAGCCATTCTGTATCTTGTGTATTCCATCATGCTTTCTGGTATATCTGCATCCTCAAGATCGGATTTTTGCTTTTTAAGGACCAAATCAAGGTTTTCCTGAGTGGGTTGTAAGTTTTTTACAACATTCAGAACATACCCTACCTCTGATCTTCTCATTGCAACAATATCGTAGCTTCTGTTTATAGAAAAAAGGTCAAACTCATCTGGATATATGCCATTTTCAAGCTTATCTTTGACACGTTTTATCGCCTGTAAGATGTTAGGATTATCAAAACCTGTGGAAAAGTCGCCGGTTATACTAACAAACTCCATGTCTGCGCTTAGGTCCTTTGTTGATAAAGCCAAAGAGTATGTCCCATTTGGGTTTGTTGATACGAAAGCTTGGATTCCATCCCCCAAGTTAGAGTTTATATAGTTTGCTAGCTCTTGAATGCTTTGGGGCTCTCCAGCTCCTCCATAGTTTATGGTATAGGTGTTTGCTCCAATTTTTATGGTTATGCTTCCAGCAGAAGAGAAGCTATCCGTAGGTGAGTTAAAGGTTGCTCGTGATACATAAAGGTTAGTTTTAAACACTCTTCCTCCTTCAAGGAATACAGAAACCTTTGAGTTTTCGGAGATCCACACTTTAAAATCCCCAGCTCCTGCTTGGTAATTTAGAGTGTTTTCGTCAAAAGGTTTGACGGTTAAAGCGTTGCCACCAAAGATGTAGTTTTGACCCAACTTTTCGTTAACTCTGTCCAGGAGCTGTCTTATAGATTGATTAAAGCCCTCAGCCATTGCGATGAGTTGGTCTGAAGAGATGGTGGCGCTGTTTTTTATTCTTATTATTTCTGCATAGAGCCTTTTTATCGTATCCTCCATCTTCCCCAAGGTAAAATCGGCATAGGTAAGGTTTGTGTCTGCAAAAAGTCTGTTTTGTGAGTGTTGAGACAATTGGGCTATTTCGCTCTTTAATTGAATGACATTATAGGTGGTTGAAGGATCATCCGAAAGAGCTCTTACCCTTCTTCCAGTGGCAATATCTAGAGTCTTTTCTGACAGTACCTTCTTTATTCTTGCCTCTTGGTCCTGAAAGATTGAAAATAGCAAGTTGTCTGGCACCCTCATCGCCAATCACCTCAAACCATGTTTAAAGTGGTCTGTAAAAGCTCATCCAAAGCACTTACCACCTTTGCCAAAGCCTGATAGCTTCTTTGAAGCTGGAAGACCTCCATAAACTCCCTGTCTATGGAAACCCCCTGAAGCTCCCGCAGCTTCGCTTCTATAGAATTGAGCACGTTGCTTTCTATATCGTACTGCCTTTTATATTCATTTAGGTTTGTGGCTACAGAGTTGGTAAGGCTTTGATATATTTCCTTAGAGTGATCCCACCAAGACCTTGAAAAATCGTTAAATTCGTCCGCCTTTGAGTAATCCAAGTTGGAAAGGTATAAAGCTAGGTTAGAATCCACACTAATATCTCCTATCCCTGCACCCTGAAAAACCCTTGCTCCAACCATTCCTTTGCTATCCTCTATAACGTAGGATGGATTAGAAGAAGTTATTCGCAAAGTGTAAGTTCCGTCTGGGTTGGTTATAACACTGGCGGTAAAGCCCGCACCGGAAGTGTTTATAGCATTGGCTAAATCGGTAAGCGTATCCGTAGAGTTGTAGTTTATCACCACCGTAGAACTTCCCTGCAATGTTAGGCTACCGGACACTCCAAGTTGGTCTGTAGGATTAGCGTAGTTTAATGTCCAGTAATATTCAGTTGTTCCAGTCCTGACGGGAACTTTTACCTCGCTTATGAGCTTTTTGGCAAGCTGATCAAGCCTATTTTGATAGTTTTGTAGATCGGCATAAGAATCCAAAAGACCTTTTATCCTGCCTCCCGATATTTCGTTGGATATATTAACCTGCGTGCCATCCTTTGATTTCCAATAAACTAACTTGTTAGACCCATCATAATAAAGCTCCCAATTGAATTTGTCTTCAACTAAAACAAAACCTTTGGATGTTTCTACCATTATCCTTCCTATATCGTCCTCTTGGACCCTGACGTTGATATACTCCGAAAGCCCTTTTAAAAGCCTATCCCTTTCGTCCAGAATATTTTTGTAGTCCTGTCCCCTTGCATACGTTTGGGCATAGAGCGTTAATATTTCCTGGTTTAGCTTGGCGAGTTTTTTGGTTATTGTATTTACCCTATCTATGGCTTGGCGCATGCTGTAGTCTATAGAATTGAATACACTATCTAGGTTCCTCTTTCTGTCCTTCAAGTAGCTAACCAAAGATCCAGCGGAATTAACCAACTTGGACCTTGCTCCTTCGTTGGTTGGATTTTTCATAAGGTCCTGATAACTGCTAAAAAACCCGTTTATGTATTCCAGACTTCCCAAACCCTGCGTAAATTCTTGGAAGAGGTCCTCTACTCTGTTGTTGTTCTTTATCTTCTCATCAAGAGATGAAACTAAGGAAAGTTGGGCGTTTCTTTGTCCAACAAGATGAAAACTTCTGACCCTTAAAGCTCGCCCCAAACATGAACCACTCCTTATTTTAGATTTCGTCCCCTACCTAAAAAATTTAACCCCAAAAATCCCTCCAAAGCTTTTCTAATTTCCTGTCCTTGGTTATAAGCTTTACGTAGTTTATCACGTACTTTCCCAAGATGTCCAACTCCACGTTAACAAGGTCTCCAGCTTTTCTGTGTTTTAAGTTCGTTTTTTCGTAAGTGTGGGGTATTATGTTTATACTTACTGCATCTTGCTCCACGTAGTTTATCGTCAGACTTATACCATCTATTCCTATGGAGCCTTTCTCTACTACATACTCTCTGTATTCTTCTGGTATGTGTGTTTTTAATTCCCAGTGGGAGCCCCTTTGGGAAAAGAGCAGGACCTTTGAAGTAAAATCCACGTGTCCCTGAAGAAAGTGTCCTCCTATCCTGTCCCCTACCCTTAGAGCTCTTTCAAGATTTACCGGATCTCCCTTTTTTAAAAGCTTTAGGTTGCTCCTGCTTAGTGTTTCTTGGGATAGGTCAAAGCTGATGGTGCCTTTGTGTGTATCTACTACTGTCAAGCAAACTCCATTAACTGCTATGCTGTCGCCGATTTTTATATCCCCCAGCGTGCTTCTAATAGTGAGCTTGGCTCCGCCCGAAAGGAGCTTTAGCTCCTCCACTATTCCCACTTCTTCCACCAAACCAGAGAACATTAAAGCACTACCTCCTCTGCGTCAAAAACCGGACCATCGTAGCATACTCTCAAGAACTCACCATTTTTGGATCTGACCACACAACCAAGGCACACACCCCAGCCACAGGCCATGGGAGCCTCTAAGGAAAGATAAACTTTTCTACCCTCCAACATACGCTGTAGAGCTCTTAGCATACCCATTGGACCGCACGCATGCACTATCCAGTCTTTATCAAAGTCCTTTAGAGCATCCAAAACAGAGCCCCTTTCCCCTTCACTGCCATCGTCCGTAAAGATCCTAAAACTTAAACCACTCTCTTTGAGCCATTCCTTCATAGAAAGCCCTTCGGAGTTTCTCGCTCCGTAGCATACAAAAACCTCTTTTCCAAGGTCTCTTAACTCTTTTGCCAAAAGAGATAGCCCAGAAAGACCTATACCACCTCCTAAGAGAAGGTGCTTTTGCCCATCCATTGGGAAAAGCCTTTTCCCCAATGGTCCTAAAACTCTGATGCTTTCACCTTCTCTTAGCTTGCTCATAAGGGCTGTGCCTTTGCCTACCACGTCGTAGTATATACTCACGCTGTCTTTTCTTTTGTCTGCCACCGCAAAAGCTCTTCTTGAAAGCGGATCTAAACCGTTCCAAGCTCTTATCATCAAAAAGTGTCCAGGCTTTATGGCTTCTGTGTTGAGAAACTCCAACTCCATTAGATAGGTGTAAGGTCCAACCTTTTGGTTTTTTATGACTTTACAAATTAATTCCTTCATCTTTGTCTTTTAAGTAGTTGATCTCCGAGCAGGTTGAAGGAGAAAACTACCAAAAATAGAGCAACGCCCGGAGTTAATATCCAAGGATAGGCGCTTATGAGTGGAATGTTTCTGGCTTCCGATAGCATGTTTCCCCAGCTTGGCACTGGATCCTGCACTCCCAAGCCCAAAAGGCTCAGAGCAGATTCACCAAGTATAAACCCTGGAAAGGATAGCGTGGCGGAGACGATAAGATAGTAATACGTGTTTGGGAGGATGTGTTTAAAAAGTATGCGGAAAGTGCCTGCCCCGTAGGTTTTAGCCGCATAAACAAACTCTTTTTCTCTAAGAGAGAGCACCATACCCCTTATAACCCTTGCCAGTCCAGCCCATCCAACGAAAGAAAGGATAAAGACTATAGCCAAGAAAAGCTCAAAGCTGCCCATGTTTAAAGGAAACACAGACCTAAGGGAAAGCATAAGGTAAAAGGTTGGAATGGACAAGAGCACTTCCACAAGTCTCATGATAGTAGTATCCACCTTGCCACCTAAAAAGCCAGACACACCACCTATAACAGAACCAAGAATAAACGTAGTCAAAACACCCACAAATCCTATTATCATAGAAACGCGGGCGCCATACAGCAATCTTGAAAACACATCCCTTCCCAGCTTGTCCGTGCCAAAAAGGTAGAGCTTACAAGGCTCTTCTACGGAAAACAACTTAAAACCGTAGGGAGTCTTACCAAAGACTTTGATCCTACAGGTTAGCTCGCTCTCTTCGTATATCTTAAAGAGTGGGTCTTTTAGCTCATATTTATGAACAAAGGGTAAGGTAATCCTGCCATCCTTGAAAAAGTGAATACGCGTAGGGGGATGGTATGGTGCCTGTCTGTTTTGAAGATCGTAAGGATAAGGAGCTACAAAATCTGCAAAAAGAGCTAAAGCAACGAAGATAGCAATTACCGTACATGCGAACCTTAGTCCCACAGCTTATATTTTAAATGAATGCTGAAGTTTTTAAGAGAACCCATCCTATTGGCATTTTTGATCGTATCTTACAACTTTGCACTCATTCAAATATCAAATATACTGGGCTTTAGGCTTTATCCTGTTTCCCTTTCAGAAAAGCTTTACTTGCTGTTCTTCTTATCCGCCCTTTATGTTGCATGGCTCTTTGGTGAAAGACTAAGGACTGTAGCTTGGATAGGAACTATTTTTGTTTTAAACGTGCTTATGCAAGCCATTTTGAAAGAAGAACCAAGCGTTATACTTGAGCAGATACCCGCCTTTCTTATAACACTCTTTGTTATAAAACTCTTTGAATCTCCAGCAGAAAAACGCCTTAGGCTACTCCAAGAAACCAAGCAAAAATTGGAGGAAGAGCTTGCAAAAAACCAGCAGGAGCTTACGGAAGCTCTAAAAATCCGACAGTTATACGATGAAATCCTAACGAAGTTGAACAAGGAGAAAGAAGAGCTGGAAAAAAAGATAGAGAGATTATCCGAGCAAGAAAAAGAAAGACAACAGCTTTTAAAGGAGAAGGAAGATATAGTCAAAAAACTAGACTCATATAAGGGAACTTTGAAGGTTTATGAGGAGAAGATAGAACGGCTCACCCAGGCAAACAGAAAGCTTTTTGAACTGATAGAGGTTCAGGAAAAAAGGTCTGCCACGCCTGAAAACAAAGAGCTATCAAAACTAAGAAGTGAAAGAAAAAGACTAATAAAAGATATGCTTGATATGGAGCAGATGTTAGACGATCTTTTAAAGGAGAATGCCAAACTGAGGGAGGAAAGGGACAGCACGCAAAAAAATTTAGAGAATACCGTAAGAAAACTTCAGCTTTTTGAGTTAGAGTTGGAGCAGTATAAAAGATCCCAAACGAGCAAAAAAGAAATATACAAAGAGATCTTGGAGATTGCCCTTGAAAACATAAGCTGGGAAGAAAAGGCTCTTGAAGACTTTGTCCAGCTTGATGTGGATAGAAAAAAAGAATTCCTGAAAGAATTGCTCTTGCTAAACATGAAGGACTTGGGAGAAGTCTTTGAAAACATCAAGGATGCTAAAAATGTATTTAAGTTAAAACCCAAAGGTGGCAGAATTTACTTTACCTATGGAAAAGAAAAGCGTTGGCATATAATTGGCGTACTTCATGCAGAGGATGATAAGCACAAAAGTAGGTTTGTAGAGGTGTTAAAAGAATGGAAAGGGTAGCTATAACTGGGGCTACTGGTTTTGTAGGAAGGTATATAGTTGATGAGCTTTTAAAGAGAAAATACAAGGTTTTTGCCTTGGTAAGAAATGTGGATAAGCTAAAGGGTCTTTTTTCCGATAAGGTGGTGGGTGTAAAGGTGGATTTTTATAAGAAGGACAGTATAAAAAAAGCCCTTGAAGAGATAAAGCCCGATGCAATCATACACCTTATAGGCATTCTTACAGAAGACAGGCGTAAAAACATAACCTTTTACAGGGTCCATTATCTACTTTCAAAAACCCTATACGAAGTTTGTGAGGATCATGGAGTAAATAGGGTTATCCACATGAGTTCTCTTGGGACCCACAAAGAAGCCCCTTCTGAGTATCACAAAACCAAGTATATGGCCGAGGAATTCCTAAAAGCTTCTGGACTTAAATACACTATCTTTAGACCTTCCCTGATTTTGGGTCCAGAGCAAAGACTTTTCTTTGACATGTGGAAAATCACCAAGCTTTTACCGGTCATTGCCCTTCCTGGTGGTGGTAGTTATCTTTTCCAGCCTGTGGATGTGAGAGATGTAGCATGCGCCTTTGTAAATAGTTTGGAAAGACAGGAATCTGAAGGTAAGGTCTATGAGCTTTGTGGAAGTGAGACGGTAAGCTTTAAAGAGCTTTTGGAAGATATATTCTCTAAGTGGAACAGGAAAGTTTTACTGATACCCGCGCCAAAACCACTCATGTATTTTGCCGGAAAGATAGCGGAGAAGCTTCTTAGCCCTCCACCTTTTAGTTCAGACCAAATGCTTATGATGTGGAGGGACAACGTGTGCGGATTGGACCAGGATGTAGAAACTGAAGGAATAAACAAGCTCTGCGACAGGGAACCTATACCCTACAGAGAAAGCCTAAGCTGGAGTTTGGAAAATTTCAGGTATAATTTATAGACCATCTAAAAGTAGGAGGTGATCGCTATGAAAACCTTAGCCTATGGCTTTCCCAAGTTGGGGGAAAGAAGGGAGTTTAAGTCTCTGCTTGAAAACTTTTGGAAGAATAAGATAGACGAGGTTCAGTTTGTTGAAGGGATGAACTCCCTGCGCGATTGGATGGTGGCAAACTACCAAGAGCACGTGGACGTTATACCTTCCAACGAGCTGTCTTACTACGACTTCGTGCTTGACACTGCGGTCATGTTAGGAGCTATACCTTCCCGCTTTGGTGAGTATAAGGGACTCAAAACCTACTTTGAAATGGCAAGGGGCAAGCAGGCGCTGGAAATGACCAAATACTTCAACACAAACTATCACTACCTTGTGCCCGAGCTTGAGGGAACAAACTTTAAACTTTTAAAGAACTATCCCCTTGAAGAATACCGTTATTTCAAAGGAAAAGGGATAGAAACCGTTCCAAAGATGCTTTCTCCCTTTACCTTCCTAAAACTTTCAAAGGCTATAAGAAAAGTGGAGGGTCAGGGGCTTCCGTTCTTTGAGCTTTCTAAGTTGGAAAGCCAGCAGGACTTTGAAGCTTACTTTAACGCAGTCTTTGGCGTCTATGAAGAAGTTCTGAAAAAACTCAAAGAAGAGGGGGTAAAGGAAATTCTGATAGAAGACCCAGCTTTATGTTTGGAGCTGGAGGACTACGAGTGGGACATCGTAGAAGAGATGTATTCTTGCATGTCTAAGTATGTGGATATTAACGTGCTAACATACTACGATAGTGTGTCTAACTATCAAAGATACGTAAGCCTTCCCGTAAAAGCTCTTGGCTTTGATCTTGTTTCCAACAGGGAAAACCTTGAAAACATAAGGAAGTTTGGATTTCCCAAGGAAAAGGAGCTGATAGCCGGTGTGATAAACGGAAGACAGGTTTGGAGAGCTTGCCTGGACGAAAAGATAAGGCTTGTGGAGGAGCTAAGCAGATACGCAAGGGATGTGATAATTACCAACTCCTGTCCACTCTTTCACCTTCCAGTTAGCGTAGAGTTTGAGAGTGATATGGAGCAGGAGCTAAAAGAAAGGCTTGCTTTTGCGAGGGAAAAGCTCTTTGAGCTAAAGATTATAAAGTCTGCCATAGAAGGAGATCAGCAGGCAAGGATGGAAGTAGAAAGAATTAAGAATATCCTCTCCTCAAACTTTGGAGAGGTGCAGGAGGTAAAAGAAAGGATCAGAAAGCTAAGGGAAGAGGACTTTGTAAGAAGCGTGCCCTATTCAGAAAGGATAAAGCTACAGCAAGAAATATTAAAGCTTCCTCTTTTGCCTACCACTACCATCGGCTCCTTCCCACAAACAGAAGAGGTAAGAAAGAAAAGGACAGAGTACCGTAGCGGAAAGATAGGCGCTGCTGAATACGAAGAATTTATCAAAAAGCAAATAGAGCACGTAATAAGGGTTCAAGAAGAGATAGGTTTGGACGTGCTCGTTCATGGAGAGTTTGAAAGGACCGATATGGTGGAGTTTTTTGCGGAAAAGCTCGGAGGGGTTGCGACCACAAAGCACGGATGGGTCCTATCCTACGGCTCAAGAGTCTACCGTCCACCCATAATATACGGTGACGTCTACAGACCAGAACCCATGACCCTAAAGGAAATTACCTATGCCCAGTCCCTAACCCAAAAGCCCGTAAAAGGTATGCTCACAGGTCCAGTTACCATACTTAACTGGAGCTACTACAGAGAGGACATGCCAAAGGAGGAAATAGCTTACCAGATAGCCTTGGCTCTACTGGATGAAGTGAAAGACTTAGAAGAAGCAGGTATAAAGGTAATTCAAATAGACGAACCCGCCTTTAGGGAAGGGGCACCACTTAAGAGAAGGGATTGGGAAGACTACTTTAGGTGGGCAGTAAGGGCCTTTAGACTGTGCTCCAACGCAAAGGCTCAAACTCAAATACACACCCACATGTGCTACTCGGAGTTTAACGAGGTTATAGAGTATATTCACCAAATGGACTTTGACGTTATATCCATAGAGGCATCCCGCAGTAAAGGAGAGATAATATCTGCCTTTGAGAGCTTTAAGGGTTGGGACAGACAGATAGGTATAGGTGTTTATGATATTCACTCTCCAGCCATTCCAGACAAGCAGAGTATAAGACAGGTGCTGGAAAGGGCTATAAAGGTTTTACCGGTAGAGCTTCTGTGGGTCAATCCGGACTGTGGGCTAAAGACCAGAAGATGGGAAGAGGTAGTGCCTTCTCTCAAAAACATGGTAGAGGTTGCGCAAGAGCTAAGAGAGGAGCTGGTAGGCGTTCAGTAAAGATAAACCACTTCGTTCATCTGGAAGATTTTGCCTACCACCGCTGGGGATATTCTCTCTTCTAAGCTGTTTAGGAAATCGTCTTCTGATTTTTTTAGTTGGTAATTTGTGGTTATTAAGGTGCTAAGCTGATGGTTGTATCTGTATGTGATAATAAGTGAGATTGTCTCCACACTCCAATCGGAAAGCCTTTCACTGCCTAAGTCATCTAACACAAGAACGGGCACGTTCATGAGGAATTTTAAAAATCTGCTATATTTGTCTTCCTCATTGTTCATGTAGAACCTGAGCTGGAATAGCATTTCTTTTGTATCAAAGAAAAAGCCTCTTACCCTTTTCTCCCTGTATAGGGCTTTCAAAACGCCTACCATCAAGTGGGTTTTACCCATCTGCGTAGGACCAACTAAGGTAATACCCTTCCCTTCCTCTGGGTCAAAGTTATGAACGAATTCTTTACATACTTCGTACGCTCTCCGTTGGGCTGGAGAGATAGGCTGGTAATTTTCAAGCTCCACAGTCCAAAACCTCTTTGGAATGTTCAGCCTGCTTTGAAAGTCTTCTTGCCGAAATCTACAAGTGCATATCTCCACTACCTTCCCTTTGTCCACAAAGCCGGTGCCTTTACAAACTGGACAATTCTTGTCTATCACCAATAATAATAATATATATCTGGAGGGGTTATGAAATTAGGAATTGTCCTAACTTTATTTGCGGTTTTTTTAACCTCCTGCACACCTACTGTGAGGAATACCCTTTTATCAAAGAACAGCAACGTAGAGCTGGTAAAAAAAGGTGCTTTTGGATTTTCTGAAGAAGAAGAAAGATTTATAGAGCAAGAAGCCAGAACTTTCAACATTAATATTCCAGATAGGCAAGAGATAATGCGGTTCGTAAATTATTTCTTAGCAAGCAGGCAAGAATTTGAGAGGATGATGCAAAGGGCCAACTATTACATGCCAGTCATAAAACCCATCCTTAAAAAACACAACCTTCCAGAAGAGCTTGCACTTTTGCCTGCAATAGAAAGTGGTTTTAATCCTTTTGCGGTTTCACGTGCAGGTGCGGCTGGTCTGTGGCAGTTTATCCCTTCCACCGGAAGAAGGTATGGTCTTAGGATAGATCAGGATGTGGATGAGAGGTTTGATGTTATCAAATCTACAGAAGCGGCTGCGCTTTACTTGAAGGATCTGTATGAAATGTTTAAGAGTTGGGAGCTGGCTCTTGCGGCGTACAACTGTGGAGAAAACTGTATAATCAGAAGAACGGGTGGTATGGACTTTTGGCTAACTCAAGGTTTTTTACCAGCAGAGACCAGAAACTATGTACCCGCATTCTTTGCGGTGCTACTTTTGGCAAGGTATCCGGAGAAATATGGGCTAAGCTTGAACGTCCAGGGTTTAAATCTTAAGGCGGAGAAATTAGAAGAAGAGACAACAGTTGAAAAAGTTACAAAAAGAGTAAACGTGAGAGAAAGTGTCTTTAGAGACTTAAACCCCCATATAAGAGGAGATCGTATCCCCCCTGGAATTCATATTTACATTCCAAAGGATCGTTTAGTTTTCTCAGAAGAAGGCTTTATAAGACTTGAGAACGGTGCTAAACTTATTATAAGGTGATGCAGTGGTTAGAAGAAGAGCTAAGAAGAATACAAGAGCAGCATCTTTTCCGAAAAAGAAAGCTTAGAGAAAGTTTAAAGGATTTTTGTTCTAACGATTACCTTGCTCTGAGGGACCATCCTGAAGTGAAGGAAGAAGTAATAAAAACTTTAAAGGATTACGGATTGGGTAGTGGAGCCTCTGCCTTAGTTTCTGGATATACAAAACAGCACAAGGCATTAGAGGAAAAGCTTTCCAGCTTCAAAGAAGTTCCCTCCTGCCTTCTTTTTGGTTCTGGATACCTTGCAAACATAGGAACCATACCCGCCTTAGCTTCCGAAGGAGACTTAATACTCAGCGACCAGCTAAACCATGCATCCATAATAGATGCCTGTAGGTTGTCAAAGGCTAAGGTTTTGGTCTTTCCTCACTTGGATTATCAGAATGCTGAGGAGCTTTTAAAAGAAAACAGAAAGCATTACAGAAGGTGTCTTATAGTCTCAGACAGCGTCTTTAGCATGGATGGTGATGTGGCGCACCTTCCCACCCTACTAAGATTGGCAGATGAATACGATTGTATGCTCTTTCTGGATGAAGCGCATGCTACGGGCATACTTGGACAAAGGGGAAAAGGTATTTTTGAAGAGTTTAACCTAAAATGGCAGGAAAGAGTGATTTTGATGGGGACACTGTCCAAAGCTGTAGGCTCTTATGGTGCTTTTGTTTGCAGTTCAGAGAAGTTGATTGAATACTTAATAAACAAGGCAAGAAGTTTTATCTTTTCCACATCATTACCGCCTGCAATTTGCGCAGGTGCTAAAAAGGCTATTGAGATTGCGGAGCGTGAGCCATGGAGGGTTCAGAGGGTGAAAAACCTAGCAGAGAGCATCTACAAAGAACTATCAAAAATTGGGTTTTCTGTAAAATTTCATCACACACCCATCCTACCCATTATGCTATACTCAGAAGAGAAGGCTATTAGCCTGTCCGAGGCACTTTTCGAAAAAGGTGTGCTTTTGCAAGCCATCAGATATCCAACAGTGCCAAAAGGAGAAGCAAGGCTCAGACTTACAGCAAGTCTCAGATACACAGAGGAAGACTTAGAGTTTTTATATACTAGCTTAAAAACCCTCCCCCACCTTCCCCTTACTAGCCTCCCTTTCCCATAAACCCAGCTTCTAAAAATTATCTAACTAAGTTTATTGTATCATCAAGTATGGCATTTGTAGCTGTTATAGTCCTGGAGTTAGCTTGATAGGACCTTTGAGCCGATATTAGATTAATAAATTCCGTAGCTATATCCACATTTGACATCTCCAACATACCAGAGCGGACTTTTTCTGCACCGCTCGGCATCATTATTGTGGGTGTTGAGATGGAAGTGTAAAGGTTAGCACCCTTCTTTATAAGCTCCTCCGGATCGGAGAAAACAGCTATGGCCACCCTATAAAGAGGTAAGGATTTGCCGTTGGAGTACACACCCACTACCGCACCATCTTCAGAAAGAACGTAAACATCCACCAGGTCCCCCTTGGCGTATCCGTTTTGGT